>CAYXVO010000330.1:0-3898 GCA_964467875.1 uncultured Pseudomonadales bacterium
GTCTAATGGCCCTGGCCGGCGCGGATCTGCTGATCTACCCCACAGCCATTGGCTGGGACACTCGCGATACGGATGCCGAACGCCAGCGCCAGCTCGATGCCTGGATTACCATTCAGCGTGCCCATGGTGTCGCCAACGGCCTGCCCGTGGTGGTGGCAAACCGGATCGGTGATGAGCCGGACCCATCAAGCCAAGGACCGGGCACCCGCTTTTGGGGAAACAGCTTTATCACTGGCCCTCAGGGAGAATTCCTGGCGCAGGCAAACGCCAGCGACTCCTGTAATCTGATCGTTGATCTTGACCTTCAGCGTTCTGAAGATGTGCGCCGGATCTGGCCCTTCTTGCGCGACCGCCGGGTTGACGCCTACGGCGACCTGACCAAGCGCTATATCGACTAGCTAATCACACCTGGACAACCACACCAGGACAACCACACCAGGACAAGCGCACCAGGACAAAACCGCCCTATGGAGGCAGATGCCCATGAAAGCCATCCTCGATGACCTGGCCAATGAAGTCGGCAAGGTGCTTCTGGGCAAGGAGCGCCAGATACGTCTGGCGCTCGCCTGCCTGATCAGCGGCGGTCATTTGCTGATCGAAGACTTGCCGGGTATGGGCAAGACCACACTCTCCCATGCCCTCGCCAAGGTGCTGGGACTCTCCTACAAACGAATCCAGTTCACCAGCGACCTGCTGCCGGCGGATGTCCTGGGTATTAACCTGTTCGACCGCAACCGCAACGAATTCGTCTTTCATCCTGGCCCGGTGTTCTCTCAGGTGGTGCTGGCGGACGAGATCAATCGCGCCACCCCCAAGGCTCAAAGTGCCCTGCTGGAAGCCATGGAGGAACGCCAGGTCAGCATCGAGGGCGAGACCCGCCCGCTGCCCTCCCCGTTCTTTGTCATTGCGACCCAGAATCCCAGTGACCAAGCCGGAACCTTCCTGCTGCCGGAATCCCAGACCGACCGCTTCCTGATGCGGATCAAGCTCGGCTATCCGGACCCTCGTTTCGAGCGGGAACTGTTGGTGGGCCGCAATCGCCGAGACGTGGTGGACGAACTCAAGCAATGTCTGAGCGAGGCACAGCTCAAGGAAATTCAACAGGCAGTTTTGAAGATCACCGCATCGCCTCAACTGCTGGACTATGTACAGAAACTGATCCAGTACAGCCGTGAGCATATGAACATGCAGGGTGGACTCTCGCCCCGCGGTGGTATTGCCCTTCTGCGTGCGGCGCAGGCGTGGGCGTTGATGGCGGGCCGTCAGCATGTGCTGCCCGACGACGTCCAGGACGTACTGGCGGCCGTGGTGGACCACCGGGTTCCCATGCCCGGAGGCGCCCCTCTGTCGTCGAAACTGCTGCGCGAGGTGGATATACTGTAACGCGGCGATCTATGATAGTTTTTGGCACCGACCCCGGCATGCAACCGTGCATCCCCGACTCGACCTTGCAGGTCAAGTTTCAGATCTTACGTTAGGAACACTAGGCAATGAACGAAGCAAAGCACTCTCGACTTCTCATCCTCGGCTCCGGCCCCGCAGGTTACACGGCCGCCGTCTATGCCGCGCGCGCGAACCTCAAGCCAGTTCTGATCACCGGCATGCAGGCCGGCGGCCAGCTCACCACCACCACCGAGGTGGATAACTGGCCTGGCGACGTGGAAGGTTTGCAGGGGCCCGCCCTGATGGAGCGGATGCAAAAGCACGCGCAGCGCTTCGACACCGAAATCATTTTCGATCACATCAACAAAGCCGAACTCGGCCAGCGCCCATTCCGGCTCACTGGCGATTCAGGCGTTTACACCTGTGATGCCCTGATCATCGCAACCGGTGCCTCCGCCCAGTACCTGGGCTTGCCCACCGAGGAAGAGTTCAAGGGCAAAGGCGTCAGTGCCTGCGCCACCTGCGATGGCTTCTTCTACCGCAAGCAGAAGGTGGCCGTTATCGGCGGCGGCAACACCGCCGTTGAAGAAGCGCTCTACCTGTCCAATATCGCAGCCGAGGTCACCCTCGTACACCGCCGGGACAAGCTGCGCGCGGAGAAGATCCTGCAAGACAAACTGTTTGAGAAAGAACGCTCCGGCAATGTCCGTATCCTCTGGAACCATACGCTGGACGAAGTTCTGGGTGACAATACCGGCGTCACGGGCATGCGCGTCAAAAGCATGGAAAACGGTGCGACACAGGATCTGGAACTGAGTGGCGTATTCATTGCCATTGGCCATAAGCCCAACACAGATCTGTTCGCGGGTCAGTTGGACATGAAAGACGGCTATCTCCGGGTTCACTCCGGCTCCGAAGGCAACGCCACCGCCACCAGCATCCCGGGCGTGTTTGCCGCCGGTGACGTCTGTGACCACGTCTATCGCCAGGCCATCACATCCGCGGGCATGGGCTGCATGGCGGCCTTGGATGCGGAAAAGTATCTCGACAACGAACTCTAACCCTCTTCCAGAACTCTCCATGACCACCAGGGCCCTGTGGGCTCTGGTCCGGCCGCTCTTGATGCGCAAATCAGTGACTCCGGTCGGAGATTCAGACAGGCACCATGAAACGACTTTGTTTACTGGACGATGAGCTTTGGTTTCCCGACGCCCGCGACGCACTGGAAGATCCGGATGGTCTGGTGGCGGTAGGTGGCGACCTTTGCACTGAGCGTCTGAAGCTTGCGTATGCCAGCGGTATCTTTCCCTGGTATTCCGAGGGACAGCCAATTCTCTGGTGGTCGCCAAATCCCCGCTGCGTGGTTTTCCCCGAGCGCATTCATATCTCCCGCAGCCTGCGCAAGACGCTACGGCAACAGCGTTTCAGAGTGACTCTGGATCACGCCTTTCCGGCCGTTATTCATGCCTGCGCCGTCAGTCGGGAGGAAACCACGGGCACCTGGATTACCGGTCCCATGGAAGCGGCCTATAACGAGCTGCATCGGCAGGGCTTAGCCCACTCCATCGAATGCTGGCGGGATGACCGACTGGTGGGCGGTTTGTATGGCATCGCCATGGGCCGCTGCTTTTTCGGCGAATCGATGTTCTCCTACGAAACAGATGCCTCCAAGGTCGCGTTTGTTCACCTGGCCGGTCAGCTGCGCCAGTGGAACTACGACATCATCGATTGCCAAGTCGAGAATCCGCACTTGATAAGCCTGGGCGCGGAGAGTATCTCTAGGGAGCGGTTCTTATTTATACTAGAGCAGAGCAAGGACGCCAAGCCGGCGCCCCATGGATGGCATCTGGACTGGAACTGGAACGACTGAAAGCTTCGTCCAATGACCGGACGCAGCCGTTTTAGCTGGCGCAGATTGCATTTCCATCACATCCTGTTGATGGGAATGACCGCTACTTGAATGGGTTATGACGCCGATGTCGAGTCTACATACGCTGATTTTCTACGCTACTCCTGAGCATGCCTGCAGCTATTTGCCCAACCAGCGTGCCACGACAATGTTTGTCGACCCCAAGGCGACGGTGGACGGGCCTCTGTACTCCCAACTCTCCCGCCTTGGCTTTCGTCGTAGCGGCAATCATTACTACCGACCACATTGTGGCTCCTGTCAGGCCTGCATCCCCGTACGCGTTCCCGTGCACGGATTCAGACCCCACCGCAGTCATCGCCGCACCATGGCGCGCAACGAGGACCTGCAGGTCCAGATCGCAACGCCGAGCTTCAGCGAGGAGCATTACCAGGTTTACGAAAACTACATCACCCAGCGCCACCGCGATGGCGACATGTACCCGCCCTCACGGGAGCAATACCGATCCTTTCTGATTGATGGCAGCAACTTCACACGCTTTGTGGAGTTCCGCCGTGAAAACCGTTTAATTGGCGTCGCCGTTATCGACCTGCTCGACGACGGGTTCTCCGCCATTTACCCATTTTACGACCCTGCCGAAAGTGACCG
>CAYXVO010000331.1:0-3893 GCA_964467875.1 uncultured Pseudomonadales bacterium
GGCCTTGAGTGCGGCGCTGACGCGACGCTGGCGCGGCTGGGCCGGCTTCCAGGCCTGTTCACCCTTGGCGTCCATGGCGGCGCGGCGACGGGCCAGCTCTTCAGCCGGGATCTCCACGTTGATGCTGCGGTTGGGAATGTCGATCAGCACCGGGTCGCCCTGTTCGATCAGCGCAATATTGCCACCGGCGGCAGCTTCAGGTGATGCATGGCCAATGGACAGACCGGAGGTGCCGCCCGAGAAGCGCCCGTCCGTCAGCAGCGCACAGACCTTGCCCAGGCCCTTGGACTTGAGGTAACTGGTGGGGTAGAGCATTTCCTGCATGCCAGGTCCGCCCTTGGGGCCTTCGTAGCGGATAATGACCACATCGCCTGCCTGCACTTCATCGTTGAGAATGCCCTTGACCGCGGCGTCCTGGCTTTCATAGATGCGAGCGTGGCCTTCAAACACCAGGATACTGTCATCCACACCGGCGGTTTTGACGATACAGCCAGTCTCGGCAATGTTGCCATACAGCACCGCGAGACCGCCTTCGGTGCTGAACGCATTGTCAACGCTGCGAATGCAGCCGTTTTCCCGATCCAGATCCAGTGATGGCCAGCGGGTATCCTGGCTGAACGCCTGCTGGGTGGGGATGCCGGCAGGGCCTGCCTTGAAGAAATGATGCACGCATTCATCATCGGTGCGCATCACGTCCCATTGATCCAGGGCGTCTTTCAGGGTCTTGCTGTGTACGGTCGGCACGTCGGTGTGCAGCAGCCCGGCGCGATCCAGTTCGCCGAGGATCGCGGGAATGCCACCGGCACGGTGAACATCCTCCACATGGTATTTCGGCGTATTGGGCGCAACCTTGCAAAATTGCGGCACTTTTCGTGACAGGCGATCAATGTCGTTCAGGGTGAATTCAATTTCACCCTCCTGAGCGGCCGCCAGCAGGTGAAGAATGGTATTGGTGGAGCCGCCCATGGCGATATCCAGGGTCATGGCATTCTCAAATGCCTGGGCGCTGGCGATGCTGCGCGGCAATACGGAATAGTCGTCGTCCTGGTAATGGCGGCGGGTGATGTCGACGATCCGCCGCGCGGCTTCCAGAAACAGCTCCTTGCGATCGGCATGGGTGGCCAGCACCGTACCGTTGCCGGGCAGTGACAGACCAATCGCCTCGGTCAGACAGTTCATGGAGTTGGCGGTGAACATACCGGAGCAGGAGCCGCAGGTGGGGCAGGCGGAACGCTCGTATTCGGCGGCGGTTTCGTCGCTGATATTGGCATCGGCGGCAACCACCATGGCGTCGATCAGGTCCAGCTTGTGCTCGGCCAGCTTGGTTTTGCCCGCTTCCATGGGGCCGCCGGACACGAAGACGGTGGGGATGTTCAGGCGCAGCGCGGCCATGAGCATGCCCGGCGTGATCTTGTCGCAGTTGGAAATGCAGACCATGGCATCCGCGCAATGGGCGTTGACCATGTATTCCACGGAGTCGGCAATGATTTCCCGTGATGGCAGACTGTAAAGCATGCCGTCATGGCCCATGGCGATGCCATCGTCGACCGCAATCGTGTTGAATTCCTTGGCCACGCCGCCGGCAGCTTCAATCTCGCGGCACACCAGTTGCCCGAGATCTTTCAGGTGCACGTGGCCCGGCACGAACTGAGTGAATGAGTTGGCGACGGCGATGATGGGCTTATCGAAGTCCTCGGTTTTCATACCCGTTGCACGCCACAGAGCGCGGGCGCCGGCCATATTGCGTCCCTGGGTGGAGGTTTTCGAGCGGTACGTCGGCATGGCTGATCCTGTTCATCAAGAAGTTCGACAGTAAAAGGGGGTACCCTGGCAGCAAGGCCTGGCCCGTGGATTGGACGGGGGAGCAGGCCTGAAGGGTTGCCGTGGGTGGTTTTAATGGTATCCGGGCAAGCATATCAGAGATGGGTGCGGCTTTTCATCACAGGATCCACTGGTATCCGCGATCAGCCCACCTCGATCAGTGCACAAAGATGACGGAATACCTCTCGAGCCCGTCTGGAACCTGCTATCTTTTTTCTATACCTGTGCGGCGGTGATGCCTGTCAGGGGGTGCGTCCGATTCAAAAGATGTCCGAGGGGGCCGGTGCTGCGTGGCGAGTGATGATGTAAGAATGCTCCGTGGGTTTTCCATACTGGCGTGCCTGTCAGCCGAGCAGCTGATTTTGTTGTCGTCGCGACTGACCCGGCGCCAATATGATACCGGAGCGCTGGTGATGGACTTGGGGTCGCGGGATAACCTGGTGTACTTCCTGTTGCACGGGGAGGTGGTCCTGGAGCCGGTTCTGGGCAAGCCGCTGCGCATTGCTGCGGGCACAGAGCCTGCACAACGCGCCATTGCACCGGTACAGCCGCGCCAGTTTCGGGTCAGTGCCGGCGTCGATGGGACCTGTCTGGGTGTGATCGAGCAGCCCTTGCTGGCGCGCCTGATCAAGGAAGCGCCGACGCAGGATGGCGCCTCCGAGCGGAAGCCGGATCAGGATCCGCACAATCCTTCCTACGGACTGCTGATGCAGTTCCACCGGGATCTCAAGGCGAACCAGATCAACCTGCCGAGCCTGCCCGATGCCGCGATCCGCGTGCGCAAGGTGGCGGAGGCGGAGAATTCCTCGATGGGCGACATCGCCCGGGTCGTGCGGCATGATCCGGCCATGGTGGTGAAGCTGGTGCGCGCCGCCAACAGCCCTTTTTACCGGGGCTGGGCGCGTATCGAGAGTTGCGAGGAGGCTGTCGTGCGGCTGGGTATCGAGGCGACACGGCAACTGGTGACGGTGTTTGCGATGCGGGAGCTGTTCCAAACCCGCACCGCGAGTCTGAAAACGCGGATGACCCAGCTCTGGGACAACTCCCGTGAGGTGGCCGCGATCGCATACGTGCTGGCGAAGATGACGCCAAGGCTGAATCCGGAGCATGCGTTGCTGGCGGGGTTGATCCATGCCGTCGGCGCCATTCCGGTCATTCATTACGCACAGGAGTCCGTGAGCTTGATCAAGTACCCGGAAATCCTGGAAGAGGTCATCCTGGATTTGCAGGCGGAGCTTGGTGCGGCCCTGCTCCAGCGCTGGGAGTTCCCCCAGGATCTGATCGATGTGGTGGTGCATGCCGGCAACTTTATGTATGACTCGGGCAGCGACGAACCGGATTATGTGGATGTCATACTTGTGGCACAGTTACATGCGGCAATCGGCAAGCCAGGCGCGGTCGAGATGCCGGCCATGGAGCGGGTGCCCGCGGTGCGAAAACTGGCGCGAGGCGAGCTAACGGCAGAACGGAGTCTGGCGGTTCTGGCCCAGGCACAGGAAGAGCTGCGGGAGGCCCGTCAGATGCTGGGCGCCGCCTGAGGGCTCTCGTCTGATAACTTGCGCCTGATCACGCCCGCCTGATCATTCTTACTCCGTCAGGGGTGCAGCGACGATGAATAGCCGGCAACGGCCGTGCTGTATGTCAGAAACACCAGAATACCCAGCGCCAGTAAAGCCGCCGCCAGTGCTGCGTGGCCGGTACGCCCCCAGCGCAGCGAACGACGATTGTAGGGGCTGTAGCTGATGCGGGTCACCGCGCAGATGATCATGCCCCAGAGAAACCCTCACAGCACATCGCTGAGCCAGTGGACCCCCAGATAGAGCCGGCTCAGGCTGACCAGAAGAACCGGAATTGCCAGCAGACCGTACACCTTCCAGCGTTGCTTGGGCTGCATTTCCTGGGCGATGAAGCTCGCCAGCAAGCCCCAGAATGCCGCAGCCCCACCCGCGTGCCCGCTGGGAAAGGCAAAGGAGTCGGGGGGCAGCAGAACGGCCTGGGGGCGCATCACCTCCAGGCTTTCTTTCAGAAAATGAATGGTTACGGCGGTTGCGGCGCCAGCGAAAGCCACGTGC
>CAYXVO010000332.1:0-3886 GCA_964467875.1 uncultured Pseudomonadales bacterium
TCGGCGCCGGCATCACCGGGCTGACCACCGCACTACTCCTCAAGCGGGCCGGTCGCCGGGTGACGCTAGTCGAAAAGGATCGAGTCGGGGCTGGCACCAGCGGCGGCACCTCGGCCCACCTGACCAGCCTGGTTGACTTCAGCTACCAGCAGCTCATCAAGTCTTATGGCGTCGAAAGCGCCCGCCGGGTCGCCCGCTCGGTCATTTCCGCCATTGATCTCATCGAAGAATTGCAAACCGGCCTCGGGATCGAGTGCGCGTTTCAGCGAATCCCCGGCTACTACTTCACGGAGACCGCCGTTGACGTCGACAGCGTACAGGACGAATTTGAAGCGGCCGAACGCTGTGGTGTGCCGGTTCGGTTACTGGAAAAGGCGCCCCTTCCCTTCGCCACGGCGAGTGCCTTTATCGTCAACGATCAGGCCAAGTTCCAGCCCATGGACTACCTGCAGGGCCTGGCCCAGGCCATCGATGGCGGCGGCTGCAGTGTTCATGAGCAAACACCCGTGACCGATGTCAGTGATGGCAGCCCCTGCGTGCTGCGCACCCCGCAGGGCGTCATCCGCGCCCGGGCGGTGGTGTTGGCGACGCATACGCCGCTGGGCATGAACGTTCTCCAGAGCAAGCTCAACTCTTATCGCTCCTTTGTGTTGGCGGC
Organism: uncultured Pseudomonadales bacterium; assembly: GCA_964467875.1. Classification (GTDB taxonomy): domain Bacteria; phylum Pseudomonadota; class Gammaproteobacteria; order Pseudomonadales; family Oleiphilaceae; genus JAEZAA01. The sequence continues at coordinate 659 of CAYXVO010000332.1, forward strand.
CCGGGTCAAGGATGTGCCGGAGGACGCGCTGTTCTGGGATACCGCAGATCCTTACCACTACATTCGGACCTACCGCCATGGCAACCAGACGAGCGTTATCGTCGGCGGCAAGGACCACAAAGTCGGCCACGGCAATTCGGAAGACTCCTTCCGTGCCCTGGAAACCTACACCCGTTCCCATTTTGCAGTGGAAGCCATCGACGCCCGCTGGTCCGCCCAGTTCTACGATCCCACCGATCATCTGCCGATGATTGGCAAAAATCCCATGGGACGCCACGTCTACATTGCCACCGGCTTCAGCGGCGACGGCCTCACCTTTGGCACCTTGGCGGGCCAGATGCTTGTCGAGCTCATTGCAAATGGCAGTTGCGACTACGAAGACCTCTACAGTCCGAGCCGACTGGGCCTGGCGGGTGCCAGTGAGTTCATCAAGAAGAATATTCACGTCACTCAACGCTTCGTTACGGATCGGGTCACCACGCCCACCACCAAGCAAATTGCTCGGTTGCAGGCGGAAGAAGGCTGTGTGGTGCGCGATGGCGCTTCCTATCTGGCCGTTTATAGAGACCTCACCGGACAATTGCGCACCTATAGCGCGATCTGCCCCCACATGAAATGCGTGCTGCACTGGAATCAGGGCGAAAAATCCTGGGATTGCCCCTGCCACGGCTCACGCTTCGATGTGGAGGGCAACCAGGTGGATGGCCCAGCAACCAGCGGACTTGAGCCCGTCAAATGGACGGAGCCCCAGCGCCAGCCTGAGGACGTTACCTGATTTCGGCTTGTGACCCAACAGGACGGCGCTCATTGGTCAGCCCCGGGGCGCAGCCATATCATGCTAAATATCCCCTGGGTTTCACGGACGCGCCGCCTGGATTCGCGGCCGTGAGACCATCAATCGTTCCGCTTCAGCCATGAGGCCGGTTCAGTTTTAAGGCCGGTTCAGTTTTAAGACAGGTTTAGCCTCAAAGGAGAGTTGCTATGGATCCCATCCTTATTCTCGTTGCCGACCAAGCGCGCGCTCGAGTTTTTATGAGCAAAACCCGCGCCGGCAACCTCACTGAAATTTCCGATTTCGCCAATCCTGAAGGCCGTGCCCATGAGGGTGACCTGGTCACCGGGGAAACTGGCGGAACATCCGGCCGCACAAGTATTGACCGCTCCAACATGCATCCCACCTATGTGGAGAACAATGCGGTCGATCGTGTCGTGGAGGAGTTTGCCATTTCCATCAACGCGGAACTGGAGAAGCTGGTGGTGTCCCACCGTCCGTCCCGTATTCACGTCATCGCACCACCGAAGTTTCTGGGGATGCTGCGCGACAAGCGCAGCAAACCGGTCAGCGTGCTGATCGAGGAGGAAATTGCAAAAGACATTTCAAAACTCTCCCCGGACGAAATCCGCGAACACCTGCCGGATTTCGTGTAGCGCGAAACGACCATTGCCCAGGTGCACCTCGTGACTGACACAAGGTGCACCCTGTGCAGTACCCGGTCGGATTCATCCGACCTTGGTGTCCTTGCCCTTAATTCCGCCACGCTCCATTCCATCACTCTCCATGTCCTCACATTCCATGCCGCCGCCCTTCAAACCATCCCCCCAGGGCCGAAAGCAGGCTACGCGCTGGAACTGCCCGTCCTCCTCGTCATAATCCCAACGTTCGACCATGGCAGCCGCGTGCCCGGAGCCAATGTCGAAACGATTGAAGGAGTTGGGTTTGCTGTGACGCACCCGCCGTGAAATCGTCGTGCCGGCCTGTACGCACCAGACATCCCGTGCCAGCTCCGGATAGCGACCGCGCAAGGAGGCGGCAAAGGGAAAGTGAATGTGACCGCCCAGCACCAGATCGAGCCCAGCCTGAGCCCAGTGCTGGATCGCATCCGCGCCCTGGTGGATGAGGTTCTCCTCATCACTGGTCAGGATGACATCAAAGGGGTGATGTGCCACCAGAATCTTGAGCTTGTGCTGCGCCGTCCCCCGCAACCGCTGCGCCACCCGATCCCGTTGCTCGCGACTGATTTCGCCATCCTTGCGCCGCCCGGGACGGGTCGAATTGAGGCACAGGACCAATACCTGATCGTTTTCAAAGGCGGGCTCCAGATCGTCACCGAAGAACTCCCGGTAATAACCGTACGGGCTGAGCCAGCGCCGCAGCAGATCGAACATGGGCAAATCGTGATTCCCAGGCACCGTGAGCAGATCGTGCTTGGGTATGCGATCGATAAAGCTTCGCGCCGCCTGAAACTGGGCCCGGCGTGCCCGCTGGGTTATATCGCCGGAGAAGATCACCAGGTCCGGCTGGTGGGCCTGCATCCAGGCCACCAGGGCTTCCACCACCTCGGGCTTCTCCGTGCCGAAATGAGTATCGGACAATTGCACAATGATCACTGGGGCGTCTCCTTACTCAAAACACAGCGTCCTGCATCAGGATGCGCCCTCCGCGGCCCTCGGTAACAGGCAGGTCATGGCATCAGGCTGGAGCCGCAACCGCAGCGGTGTTCGGCAACGGCGCAATTCACCATCCACAACCACCGACGCCACCGAGCGCGTTAACTCGATATCGACGCGAAGGGCACGATAACGCTCCAGGTCCGGCTCCGATTCCAGATGTCCCGACAGTCGCCGCCACATTAGCATCACCAGTGCCCGCCGCGACAAGGGCCGCATGATCACGACAGCCATGCCCTCGCCGCTCTTATCGCCGCCCTCTTCCTCGGCAAGCGCCAGATTCTCCAGTTGCAGGCGATTGTTGCTCACCAGCACCATGGTCGCCCGGCGCTGCAAGCGACGACCATCCAGCGTCAAACGGGCGCGGAGTGAATACCGCTCCTTAAGCAGGGTGATAACGCCGGACACGAAGGCAACCAGGCGGTTGCGCCCGGTTAGCCGGGTATGCCGCTCCCGTGCCTCAATGATCTTGGTATGAATTCCCAGGCTGACATTCACCAGAAACGGCTCGTCGTTCAGCAAACAAACCGGTAGTTTCACCGGCTCCGCCGTCAAGAGACTCGCAACGGCCTGCTCCGGCTCCACCGGAATATCATACTGGCGTGCAAAGTAATTGAATGTCCCCAGCGGAATGATGCCCAGCGGAATCGCCAGCGGCATGATACGACAGATCACCGAACTCAAGGTCCCATCGCCGCCGGCGGCGACCAGTATTCCTGAGCAGCGGCGACCCTCGTCCACGGCCTGATCCAGCACCTCGTCAAAATCGTCGCCGTGACG
>CAYXVO010000333.1:0-3870 GCA_964467875.1 uncultured Pseudomonadales bacterium
ACCGAGGCGGGACGCCGGTCGGCATTGGTGCCGCTGGCGGAAGGGCCGGTACTGGCGATCCATCAGCCGGGCGCGGTGCTGGACTTGATGGATGAGTGGTGCGTCCGTACCCATGGGCAGTCCGGACTGACGCAGCGGGTGCGGGAGAGCCAGATCAGCGAAGCCGAAGCCGAGCAGCGCACCCTGGAGTTCCTGCGCCAGTATCTGGATGCGGGGGCGTCGCCCATGTGCGGCAACAGCATAGGTCAGGATCGTCGCTTTTTGGTGCGTTACATGCCGGAACTGGAGCGCTTCTTCCATTACCGCAACCTGGATGTGAGTACGCTGAAGGAATTGGCGAAGCGCTGGCGCCCGGATGTCTACAAGAGCCTGAACAAGCGCAGTACGCATCTGGCGCTGGAGGACATTCAGGATTCCATCGCGGAGCTTTGTCACTATCGCGAGCATTTCCTCAAGTTAGAGGGCTAGGGCTCGCGAGTGTGTGCCGGCCTCTGATGTTGAGGCCGTGGGTGCTACACGTGCTAATAGGTGCTATGTCTGCTGTAGATGCTATGCCTGCTATAGGTGCTACAGATGTTGGCTTAGTGCCCAGGCCACATGTTCGCGAACCAGTTCTGAGGGGTGCGCCTGGCGTTGGCGCAGGGCATTGATCACGGTTTCGCTGGTTGGGGCGTTGCCGAGTCCCACTGCCAGATTACGCAGCCAGCCTTGGTAGCCGGTGCGGCGGATGGCGGAGCCTTCCGTCTGTCGCAGAAACTCCTCTTCTTCCCAGAGAAACAGGCGTGCCAGTTGTGCGCTGTCGAAGCCATGGCGCGGTATGAAGTCGGATTCGTCGGTCACCTGCGCGAAGCGGTTCCAGGGGCAAATCAGCTGACAGTCGTCACAACCAAACACCCGGTTGCCCATGAGTGGGCGCAGTTCCTCGGGAATACTGCCTTTAAGTTCGATGGTCAGGTAGGAAATGCAGCGCCGGGCATCGAGCACATGCGGGCCGACAAAAGCCTGAGTCGGGCAGACATCGAGGCAGGCGCTACAACTGCCGCAATGGTTCTTGGCAAAGGGCGGGTCAATGGGTAAGGGCAGATCGGTATAGATTTCCCCGAGGAAGAAATAGGACCCGGCCTTGGGGTTGATCAGCATGGTGTTCTTGCCGATCCAGCCCAGTCCCGCCGACTTCGCCAGGGCTCGTTCCAGCACCGGCGCACTGTCGACAAAGGCGCGGTAATTGTAGCCGGTAACCTGCTCTTCAATGCGCTGGGCCAGTTGGGTCAGGCGCTTGCGGACCAGCTTGTGGTAATCCCGCCCCAGGGTATAGCGGGAAATATAAGCTTGATCCCGGGCGTTTAGGGCGTGCCGCTGCTGATCTGGCGCCGCCGTCAGATAGTCCATGCGTAGGGAGATGACCCGCCGCGTGCCTTCAATCAGCTCCTGGGGTCGGCTGCGCTTGCTGCCATGCCGCTCCATATAGTCCATGTCGCCGTGGTAGCCAGCTTCCAGCCACTGGTTCAGGCGTTGCTCATGCTCGTCCAGGGCAACATCGGTGATGCCCGCTTGCTGAAACCCGAGTTCGGCGGCCCACTGTTTAATGTCATGGGCGAGTTGGGTCAGCTGGTCGGATGACGGTGGCTGATTGAGTGGCTGTGGCGACATAGGGCGTATGCTGGGCGTGGGTAGGATAGGTCAATCTTTGTACGGCAGTGCGCCATTGTGCCACAGACCGGCACCATTGTTTAGGAATCTCGGCTGTGGGACACTTTTAGCCTTGGCAATCTGTTCCGTTTTGAGCGGTGCATAAGTACGTTTAGATGCACGTTTAGATGCATAAGTACGTTTAGATGCATAAGTAGGTTTAGATGCACAGGTACGTTGAAGAGCAGCTCACAACGACTTCTTCAGGATTCTTGGCGGAATGGCGATGACACCGAATACGAGCCCGGCCGGGGCCTTCCTATACTCCGTGGAACAGGTTCGACTGCTTGACCGTCAGGCTGCTGCGCAGTTGGGCGTCAGTGGCTTTGAGCTTATGCGACGTGCAGGACGGGCGGCCTGGAACCTGCTTCTGCAACACTGGCCGGACGCGCGCTCACTGACGGTTCTTTGTGGTGCTGGCAATAATGGTGGCGATGGCTATGTGATCGCCGGCCTGGCCCATCAACAGGGGTGGGCCGTCCAGCTTTATCACCTGGCGGACCCTGCCGGACTCAAGGGCGAGGCCGCCGAGGCGTACCACTGGGTGCAGAGCCTGGGGCTGGAATCGACACCCTGGCAGCCCGAAGCGCCCCTGTCCGGGGACGTTCTGGTTGACGCCCTGCTGGGTATTGGCGCCACCGGCGCCGTGCGGGGGCTCTATGGGGGCGCCATCGCAGCGATCAATAGCGCGCAACAGCCGGTGGTGGCCATTGATATCCCGTCAGGACTCTGTGCGGACAGTGGCATGCCGCTTGGCGAGGCCGTGCGAGCCACGCTGACACTGACCTTTATTGGGCTCAAGCGAGGATTGCTGACCGCGCAGGCGCCGGATTATACCGGTGATCTCTATTTCGACACGCTGGGCGTACCGGCCCCGGTTTATGATGCGGTACCGGCCGCGGCGCGACGTCTGGATTGGCAGATTGTGCGCACCTGGATTGAGCCTCGGATGCCTTGCGCCCATAAAGGCCAGTTTGGTCGCGTCCTGATCGTCGGCGGCGACGAGGGCATGGGTGGTGCGGCGTTGCTCGCGGCGGAGGCGGCGGCACGCTGTGGCGCTGGTCTGGTGCAGGTTGCCACGCGGGCGCGTCATGTTCCGGCTGTGCTGGCGCGGTGTCCCGGGGTAATGGCGCAGGCCGTACGCGGGCGGCATGATCTGGCGCCGCTGCTGGAGCGTGCGGACGTGGTTGTGATTGGGCCGGGACTCGGGCAGGGCGCCTGGTCGCAGCAGTTGCTGCAGGCCACGCTGGAAAGCAACCGGCCGCTGGTACTGGATGCCGACGCACTCAACCTGATCGCCGCGCACGACCTGATGGACCAGCTTCGGGGGCGGCCCTTCGTGATGACGCCCCACCCGGGCGAGGCTGCACGGCTTCTGAAGACTTCAGTCGCGGCCGTTCAGGCCGATCGCTTCGGTGCCGTGAATGAGTTGCAGCGACAGTGTGGTGGCGTGGTGCTGCTCAAGGGAGCGGGAACCTTGATCCAGGGAGGCGGAGAGGCGCTGCCGTCACTGGCACAGACGGGTAATCCGGGTATGGCCACCGGCGGCATGGGCGATGTGCTCAGCGGTATGTTGGGCGCGCTGTGGGGACAGGGTCTGGACTCGCGCACGGCGACTGAAGTGGGCGCCTGCCTGCATGGTGCGGCAGCCGATATGGCGGCCGTTGAGCAGGGCTATATGAGCCTGCTGCCCCAGGATCTCCTGAATGCCTTACCCCGCTTGCTGCGAGCCTGTGATCCGCGCAGCAAGCATCCTCAACGCGCTTTCTGAGATGCCGAGCCCCGACATGACCACTGTAACCAGCTACGCGCGAGATGAATCTGCCCTGGTGGCGCTGGGTGAACGCCTGGGGCTGATCACCGGTGGGCGCGGAGTCATTTTCTTGCGAGGCGAGCTGGGCGCTGGCAAAACCACATTCTGCAGAGGAGTGTTGCGGGCGTTTGGTCATCAGGGCTCGGTGAAAAGCCCGACCTACACCTTGGTCGAACCCTACGAATTTGCGGACAAGACGATTTATCACTTTGATTTGTATCGGCTGGGGCATCCGGAAGAGTTGGAATACCTGGGAATCCGCGACTATCTTGATGGGGAATCCCTGTGTCTTATTGAGTGGCCCGAACGTGGTATCACGGCCCTTATTGCGCCGGATGTCGAGGTCGCCATTGCAGTTGCCGGTCAAG
>CAYXVO010000334.1:0-3866 GCA_964467875.1 uncultured Pseudomonadales bacterium
CCTGTTCGATGGTCACGGTCAATTTTCCTTCCTAAAAATGAGGACATTATGGCGGCTGAGGGGCGGCTCTGACAACCGGTCGCGGCTTGCCATGGGCCGCCATCGGCCCCGGAGCGGGCGTTGCGGCCCTGATAGGAAGTTCCCATTGGGGTGGTAGATGGAATTTATTTACAAAGCCGGCTGAGAATCATTATCATTTAAATCATTGAAGCATCATTCTCAATGGGTTCAACGCAGGAGCACCGTCATGGTGACAGCCGCCAAAACAGTCAGTCAGCTCGCCACGCACATGGTCATCGCCTTTGTCATCATGTACTCGATGACCGGGTCGGTGGCCTTTGGCGGGCTGGCGGCAATCCTGGAGCCGGTCTGCAACGTGATGCTGTTGCCGTTGCACGAACGGCTCTGGCGCAGCATTCGCTGCACCTGGGCCGGGACCAGTCGGATTGTCCTGGTCGCGGCCCAGAAGGTGAGTCAGATGGGTTTGCACATGGGTGTGGCCTTTGCCGTTATTTACGGGGCAACCGGATCTTTGGCTTTTGGTGGCGTGGCGGCGATTCTTGAGCCCCTGTGCAATGTGATCTTGCTGCCGTTTCACGATGGCTTGTGGGAAAAGGCGCGCCAGCGTCGGGAGGGCGGCAGCGGAGGGAATCTGGCGCCGGTTTGAAAGGATCAGGTCCGACGGAATCAGCCACTGCCGGTCAGTTTTCTGTCAACCGCTTAGTTTTCTGTTAACTGCTCAGTTTTCTGTTAAATAGAAACAGTACATCTGCAGTGGAGGACAAAGGATGGTCATGAGCCAATTTTATGCAGAGGTTGAACCGGCCCGCAGCGAGGTTGACGCCCAAACCGGAGCCCAGATCCTGGAATTCGGCGCTCCATGGTGCGGCCATTGTCGCTCTGTTCAGCCGTATCTGATGCAGGCGCTGGAGGATCACCCCGAAGTATCCCATGTCAAGATCGAGGATGGCCCGGGCCGCCCATTGGGGCGCTCGTTCAGGGTCAAACTGTGGCCGACCCTAATCTTTCTGCGGGACGGCCAGGAGGTGGATCGTCTGGTACGTCCTACCGACGCGAGCGGGATTCGCCAGCGTCTGGAGAAGATCGCGTCGTAGACGGATCCGGCAGGGGCGGTGCTTTCTTTTGGCGGTGCCTTCTTAAAGGAGCTTTAACGCCAGCACGTTGTCGATGCTCGCACTGTAGTAGTCGAACAACTCCTGAACGTGCTGAAAGTCGTCCGCATCCCGGTCGATAAAGCGGGCCATGGTCTCGCGAAGCCGCGCGACGCTATCCGGTGACGTGCAGAGTTCGTGACTGGTAGCCGTCGGCTGCTGGGTGAGTTGCAGCGGAATGCCATCCGTGCCACGGGTGGGCGTGGCCCGATTGCTGATCGGTTTGAGCAGGCATTCGTCCAGCAGGGTCCAGTGCTCGGGGGCGAGGCTTTGTTGCAGGGCGGTCATCTGCGGCAGGATCTGCGCGTCATGAAGATAATGCCCCATGGCGGTTATAATCCGCCGCTCGCTGCGACTCATCGCATATTCCTCCAGCATCAGTTGCGCATCCCGCAGATAGGTGTCCACCCGGAGCCGTTGCAGAAAGCCGGCGTCGGCCTCTCTGCGCAGTTGGCGGACGGGCGGCGGGATGGCGAGGAACTCTTCCAGTGATGAGAATCCAGGATCTTGCATGGCGTTACTCACCACCGCCACGGCCTTCTCGTAATAGGGTTTGGTGCTGGGGAAGAAGTAACCTTCCCGTTCGGCGGCTTCCAGTGACGCCAGACTTTCCGCGCGAACGATGTCGGTCGTGCCCAGATTCTGGAAGAACCAGTCGGGGCGCCAGCGGGTCGATTGCAGCGCTGGATGGCTTGCGAACTCCGGCCACAGCATCCGCAGTACGTCCTGTAGCAGGGTGCCGCAATTGCGGTTGATGAACTGGTAAGGGCCGGCAAAGCGCCAATGCAGCTCGGACAGCTCCCGCACCATCTGGGTACGTTGCTCAACGGTCAGCTGCAGGGGCAGGGAGTAAACTTCGCGGAATTCATCGATGGCGTATTCCTGATACACATCCATGAAGCCACTGGCATACAGGTGCGCCTGGTATCCACCCGTCAGCCCCTTCCAGAGACTCAGGGACAACTCGTCCACATTGGCGCGAAATCCCAAAACAAGGTGGTCTCGCAAAAACGCATCGCAGGACTGCCCGCGCGGCACGAATTCCGGACAGACCACCAGTCGCAGCGCCACATGGCCAAAGCGCGAGGCCAGGCTGTCGCTGTTGCCGGCGAACAGCAGATGAATGTCCTGCACGCGCGCGGGGTCGACCAGCACCAGTTTGGACTCGCCGTAGCGGGTCAGGAGCGAGAACGGGATCTGGCGCGGACAGGTTGGTGATGGGGCGGCAGTGCCGAAGCGGTCCTGGAAATAGCGGGTGAAAACCGGCTGGCTGCAGGGGAAGTCGGTGGCGGTCAGGTAACCGGACAGTGCCTCGGCATAGGCCAGTCGGACCGGCACATCAATGCCCCGCACGACTGCAAGAACTTGCTCAAACTGATCATCCGGCTGCAATACCGGGCTTTCAGCCTGTGCGACCAGCGTGATCAGAGTGGTCGTGCCATCGACCGGGCGCGCCAGAGGCAGGCGATTTGTCCGGTGCCACTCCTGGTGCAGTGCGAACCGAATCGCTTCCGGCGCATCGGCCAGCAGGCTGGCGAGCGGCGCGAACGAGGCTGACGCGGAGTCGGATGTGACCGGGGCCTGGACGGCCCCGGGTGGCGTTGCGCAGCCCGAGACTAAGATCAGGCTCAGGGCCAGCGCGGTGACGGCACGGATCATTGCAGTGTGGTGGTCGCGGCATCCGTTGCAGTGTCGACGCCACTGCCATTGGCGGGTGCTTGATATGCCTGATACGCGGTGTTCATCATCGAGTCCGGATTACCCCACGCTGCCGATCGCATGGATGCCTCGCTTTGCAGGATCTGGATGTGGGTAAACTTGAACGGCGTGGAGAGCAGGTCGAACGCCAAAGGAAAAGCGCTGCTTACCATGATGGTGGTGACGACGGAGCCGATGTCGGGATCGTCGGTCGTAATGGACTCCACGAAGTCAATCGTAAACTCAAAATACTCTACTGAGTCGATTTCCTGTTGGATGCGCTGCTGCTCTTGCGCTGCGGCTGCTTCCACCTGTTGCTGCGCCGCTCTGGCAGCCTGTTCGGCTTTGGCCTGGGCCAACCGCTCCCGCCATTGGGCCGCTTGCGCGGCATCCGCCACTAGGCCGTCACCGGTTTCATAGCGACGGATCAGGCGCTCCATGGCGTCGATGTAGCCTTCGTTTGCCATACGCAGATCATTGGCGGCTTGGGTGGCAACCAGACGCTGCTGCCACAGGCGGGCCTTGGCGTCGTTTTTGGCAACGCCAACGCCTTGCTGGAAACGTGTGACCAGTGTGGCAAGGGCATTCACATCGCCGGCCTCGGCTCGCTGCAGTTCATCTTTCAGCTTGGCCGCGTCAGCATCCGCCTGTTGCTTCACCGCCTGCTGGATGCGATAGGCATCGCGTGCCATGTCTTCCAGAGCCGCTTTCTCCATGTCGTCCTGATGGGCATAGATCTCCAGGAGCTGCTTGGTGTCGTTCTGCAACTGGGTGAGACGCTCAAAATTCGGGTTCTTTTCGAACAAGGCGTAGCCGGCCTGAATCCGCCCGTAAAGAATCGGAGGATTCGCTTCGCCGAATGCCTGCTCGGCTTCGTTAAGCTTGGTCAGGGCGAGTTCGAAATTCTCATTGGCTAGCGCCTGCTCCGCCTCCTCGAAGATGAACCGCGCCAGGTGCCGATCGGAGGCATGAGCGGTGGCGGTCGCCGTGAGGGTC
>CAYXVO010000335.1:0-3857 GCA_964467875.1 uncultured Pseudomonadales bacterium
CGTATCGGTCTCCGCGTCATAGCGGTTCAGACGCATTTCCTGCTTGAGCAGGGCGCCAATCTCCGCCTGCTTGCCCACCGTCAAGTCGGCAAAGGACTGCTGGTAATGATACTGCGCCAGCTTCTCACGCAGCGTCACCGCTTCCCGGTGCAGCCAGTCCGCCGACCAGTCCGGTGCCAGATAGGAGCCATGGCCCCAGACCGAACCGATCTGCTGGCCGCCAGACGCCAGCCAGGCTTGTTGCCCATGCTGAACCTCCGGCCCCGTATACAGCAGGTCGCCGGACTCCGACATCACGGACTTCGGAATCGGCGGTGCCGCCTGGTAGATTTCGGTGCCGACCCACCCCAGCACCGCGAAGGACAGAAAGCAGATTATGGCGAGCCATCGCCAAAGTTTTCGGTTTGCATGCATGGCAGCACTCTCTCTCAGGTCATGTGAAAATGCGGCTCGCTGTCGTGTTTGGCAGCCAGTCTTAAGATGCATTTTAATTGCATCTTTAAAAGATGCAACGAAAATGAATCTTTTATTGATCTGGCTCAAATTTGCTGACCGAACGGACCCATGGCGCACCCTGCTTTCATGGATACATGGCGCCGGAGGTTGCTTTTGTGAATGCGTGGCGCCGAAGGCGGCTTCGAGCGCGCGTGGTGCCGGAAACGGCTTTTGAGAGAAGTGCCCCGGGCCGCCACAACGGGCGGCCGGGTCAAGGCTGGATGCGGTAAAGCAGGGAGTTAATGGCCGTGCTCAGGGTGGGTGGTCGTCGGTTCCTGTGGCATCTCGACGAGCTGGGCCAGCGTCTCCGGTGTGATCTCGTCGAATCGCAGTACCTGTCCGCCCTGCTCCCGCACTAACTGCTCGGCGGCCGCCAGACTGCCATACGAGGCCAGGGTTGGGCCCATGGAGCCTTCCAGGGCGGATCCCACCACGTAGAAGGCCGAACGCGCGTCGATCAGGTGGCGATCATCAGGATGCTGCCAGTCACTGCGAGCCATATCATGCACGAACAGAGTCGCCCGCAGATTGCGGTTCTCCGGCTCCAGCCACCAGCTCAACATGTCGCGGGTGGAGCAGAACTTGCGCACGGCACCGCTGCGAGCCTCGATGGCTTCGCCCTTGGGGCCGGGAAACTCCATGATGATCATGCCGCACACGTGGCACTCGTCACCGGATTCGAAGGCGACTGGCGTGGCCTGAACCTGTTCTTCCGGGGCTTCGCCGCAGGCGGTCAGACCCATGAGCAATACCATCAGGAATACTGTGCAAAATCGTTGTCCTGCGGTGTTCATCCAGTGAGACAGCATGCGATTCTCCGTGATTTCAAAAGGTCGAGACTGGCTCGTGGATCGCCTCCCCTTGCCAGGGAAGGGAATAAAGCGCACTACACCACTCGCCGGCGAAACACGCCATACGCCAGCAGCAAGGGCACCAGCGCCCAGATCAGCAGCACGCCCCACAGCACCAGGCTGCCCACCGGCAAATCCGCCCCCAGCGTCATCACGCCGGTCGCGCTCTCACTGGCGGCAAAGCCCGCCAGGTTGATCAGCCGATACACATCCACCGGGTTGCACAGCAGCAGCCAGGGCAGCAGATCCGGATTGAAACTGCCCTCGCTGACCACCAGCACGCCCAGCAACGCCAGATCAAACACCAGCACGAACAAAAACCAGAGACCCAGTGCCAGACCCGCCGCCCGGGACTTCTCCGCTACTTTGCTGCTGAGCACATAGGCGAACGCCAGAAACACCAGTCCCAGCAGAATGGACGACAGCATGAAGCGGCCAAAGCCCACCACCAGCAGGGCCAGATCCACATCCTCCACCAGCAAGGCGATGGCAAGGCCCGCCCCCCCGAAACCGATCAAAGTCGCCATGGTCAGGATCAGGCCGTGGCCGACAAACTTGCCCAGCAGCAGCTGGCCGCGTCCCAGCGGATAGGTTAGCAGCAACATGAGAGTACCGCCTTCGTCCTCGCCCACGATGGCATCGTACGCCAGCAGCAAGGCGATCAGCGGCATCAGAAAGGTCGCCAAGCTGGCAAGGCTGGCCACGGTGGCGGGGATCGAGGCAAAGCCCACCTGTCCTGCCGCCGCCGCGCCGAACCAGGCAATTCCCACCGCCAGGATGGCAAACACCAGGCTGATGGCCAGCATCCAGCGGTTACGCAGCCCGTCATTGAGTTCCTTGCGAGCAATATTCCAGATCTGGTTCATGCGCCACTCCCTACCGATTGCACCGCCTGGGTCTGATTCATGAAGTAGCGGTACAGATCCTCGAGAGACGGCTGCTGGATTTCCAGATCCGCCGGGTCGGCCTGAGTGAGCAACTCCCGCACCAGGACCATTTTATCCGTGGCTCCGGCCGTGACCTCGATGCCATCGACGTTCAGTGCCCGTGCGCTGTAGCCCGCGTCCCGCCAGTGTTGCAGCCACTGATCCCGCTGCGCCAGTCCCGAGGCACGGATCCGGGTTGGCAGATCCGCGCCCTCGCGCAGTTCAGCCAGCGTTCCCACCGATTGCAGCCGCCCCTGGGCAAGAATCGCCGCGCGATCAATATGGGGCTCCACGCCAGGCAACACATGGGAGCAGAGAATGATGCTGGTGCCGCCCTGACGCAGGCGGTCGATCAGCATGTAGAGATCCTGGGTGGCAATCGGGTCGAGCCCCACCGTCGGCTCGTCCAACAGCAACAGGCGGGGATTGCCCAACAACGCCTGTGCCAGTCCCAGACGTTGGCGCATGCCCTTGGAATAGGTCTTCACCCGCCGCTCGGCTGCGTGCTGCAGACCGACCTGGGACAGAAGCGCTTCGACCTGGCGGGCATCCGCCTGCTTGAGCCGGGCGAAGTGCGTCAGGGTTTCGCGCCCTGTCAGCTGCGGATAAAACATCACGTTCTCCGGCAGGTAGCCCAACTGACGCCGAACCTGTGGATCACGCGCGTCCATGCCCAGTACGCGCACGCGCCCCTGGGTGGGCTGCAACAACCCCAGAATCAGCCGCATGCTGGTCGTCTTGCCGGCACCATTGTGGCCAAACAATCCCAGCACCTCGCCCTCCGCCAGGCTCAGGCTGAAATCTTGCAAGACCGGCGTACGGCCGTAATGCTGCTGGACACCTTCCAGTTGTACTGCGTTCATGGATTCCTCCCCACGGCCGCCTGCGTGGATTTGACTGGCGACGGTGCTCGCATGAGCGGAAAGCTGTCTTTCACACCGGGTGACTTGATCACCGGGAATGCCCGCTGCACCCAGCGCAACAGTTCGATGGCGGGGCTGTTCATCAGCAGGCGCGCCTCCGGATAGGTCCACAGCAGGCGGTCCACATTGTCGTTGGGCTCGTAGGACACATCGCCAATGCCATCGCCATCGCGGTCCCAGCCCAGGTAATCGCTCCAATAGTTACCCTGTTCCGCCTGCGACCATTCCTGGGTGCGGCTGGCCACGTATTTGACCTGCTGCTGGTTCCCGATGAAGGCATTGCCCGCGATCTTGTTGCTCTCGGAGCCGGCGGTTAGATGAATCCCCAGGTTGCTGGATTCAAAGCGATTGCCTTCGATGGTGTTGAACAGGGAATTGTAGATGAACAACGCCTTGCCCTCGCCGCCACTGATCATGGAGTCACCGCCGGTATCACCCTGATGCACGCGGCTGATGACATTGTCACTGATGGTGGAGTAGGTAATGTAGTTCATCAGGATGCCGTAGTTCTGGTCATCCTCGGAGCGGTTGCCGACCACCTTCAGCTGCCGGCTCTGCATGAGCGCATAGCCCGTGCGGGTTCTCAGCGTGTGGTTGCCGGTCACCTCGTTGGCGTTGGCGAACATGTAGTGGATGCCGTAGCGCAGATCATGGAGAAAATT
>CAYXVO010000336.1:0-3847 GCA_964467875.1 uncultured Pseudomonadales bacterium
TGCCGCCCGATTTTGCCATGACGGCTGCGATCTCTGCGGTACGCGGAGCCCGCGTCTCAGTGCCGGTCACGCCTCTGACCCAACTGGCGTTCCGCTGGGCGGAAAACCAGACTGCCGGCCTCACACTGGCCAATATCGCGCAAGGACGGGTAAAGGTGGCGACCAGCCTGGATCTGCCAGAGAATATTCTGGATCGTGCACCGGTCGATCTGACCCGGCTGACGGCCAATGCGATCGTCGACTCCGACACCCTGACCTACTCCCTGATTTCCTCGTCGTTTCTGGCGCTGGCCAATGACAACGCCTGGACCAACATCAGCGATGTACTGGAGTCCGCCAGCCAACGCTTTGCCACGGCGGGCAATCTGATCGAGATCAACCTGGGCGGCCTGCCGGAAGTGTCCATGAGCGACTTGCTGCAGGCGACCGCCGAAACCGCCGCCGCCCTGAGCGCTACCCTGGGCAGCAGCCGCGGCACGGGTCAGGTACTTGGCCACATCGCCACTGCCAGCTCCGAATCGGCGGCAGCACTGATCACGGCCAGCGAGGAGCGCCAGTCACTCAACATTTCCTTCCATCCCTCGTCCAAAAGCGCTTTCCCCACGGAAACCGTGACACTGAACATCAATGCCGATGGCACCGGCCCCATCCTTTACCAGTGGCGCAAGGATGGCGTGGCCATTGCCGGCGAAACCCAGCAGCACCTGACCTTGAGCTCCGTGTCGGAAGCCGACGAAGGAAGCTATGACTGTCTTGTCAGCAACCAATACGGCAGTCTGGCCTCTAACGCCGCCAAGGTAGAAGTGATGGAAGCGGCCGTGAGTCTGGCCTGGGAGCCGCCCGCCAGCCGTGCCGACGGTACGCCGCTGGATATGCGCGATCTGCAGGGTTATCGGGTGTTCTACGGCACGTCCGAGGACAACATGAGTGAGGTGGTCAAAATCGACGATCCCTACACCACCCGTTACGACTTTGCCTATCTGCCTTCCGCGACCTACCACTTCGCGATCAAGGCGGTGGATCACGATGGCCTGGAAAGCCAGCTGTCCGAACCGGTGAGCAAGACGCTCTAAATACCCGCTCAGATCATCTCGAACAGGCCTTGTCTCCCGCGGAGACAGGGCCTTTTTGGTTGCCGCTAATGGATAGCGCGACCAATTCGTTAGCTTGCCCGGCGCAGCAGAACCACACCGATCAGCAAGCACACAATGATGGGCACCAGGGTGGCGAAGATGGGATTGAAGCCGAATACCAGGCTTGCCGGCCCCAGCAGATCCTGCGCGTACTTGAACAACAGCCCCATGATAATGCCAGTGAACACCCGAAATCCCATGGTGACGGAGCGCAGCGGTCCAAAAATAAAGGAAATGGCCACCAGTACCAGCACCGCGGTTGCCACTGGCGTGAGCACCTTCTTCCAGAACGCCATCAGGTAGGTGGTGGCATTGAGATCCTGGTTCAACAGGTATTGGGAGTAGGTGTAAAGCCCTTCGATGGAGAGGGTTTCCGGCTTGACCACCAGCACGCCCAACACCTCCGGCGACAGGTGAATCTCCCATGGGAGCACATCGTGTTCCAGGCGCTGGGTCCGGTCCCGCTCCAGCTCCGTCTGCACCACGTCCATCAGCAGCCACTCGCCCCGCTGATAGATGGCGCGCTTGGCGAAGGTGGAACGGCTCAGCCAGCGGTTCTGGTCGAATTCAAACAGCGTCACGCCATGCAGCACACCTTTTGGCTCCACGGCGTTAAAGTGCATGAAGGTATTGCCTTCCCGGTGCCAGAAGCCCGACCGGGTGCTCAAGGCCTCCTGCGCCCCCTGGGCCAGAACCTTCTCGGTCTGGGCGATGCGCTCGGTGTGCGGCACGACGTATTCACCCAGCGCCAGGCTCACCAGCACCACCGCCAAAGCCGGCTTCAATGCCGCCCACACGATCCGTCCGGTGGAAACCCCGGCGGCGCGCATCACCACCAGTTCGCTGTTGTTGGCCAAAGCCCCCAACCCCACCAGACTGCCGATGAAGGCCGCCAGCGGCAGGTAATCGTAGATCCGGCGCGGGAGGGTCCAGGCGATATAGAGCAACGCCTGAACCACCTGGTAGTTGTTCTTTAATTCGTCCAGTTCCGTGACAAAGGCGAACACCAGGTCAAGCGACAATACGACCAGCAACACCAGCAGCAGCGCGACCGAGACATTGGTCAAGCTTGCGCATGACGCCCTCCCCACTTACGCCGCAGGTCGCCGCCGAACTGCAGCAAGAGGGCTATGCCCAGAAACAGCCCATGCACCCACCAGAGGCCCAGCCAGAACGGAATCCGCTCTTTCTGCAGCAGATCGCGGGCCGTGATCAAAAGCCCCAGGTACGCGATGTAAATCAACATGGCCGGCAGCAACTGGAAGAAGCGTCCCTGGCGTGGATTAACCCGGCTCAGGGGCAGCGCCAGCAATGCCACGACCGGCACCAGCAACGGCAGGGAAATGCGCCACTGCAGGATGGCCTGATGTTTGGGGGTCGTCGACCCCAGCAGCTCCTGGGTTGGAATGGCTTCGTCCTTGGTGTTGCGCTGCTCCGCAGTTGGCTCCGCGATCTTCACGCCATACTCGTCAAACTCCACCAGGCGATAGTCCAGATGCCCCGGCTGGCCCTGAAAGCGCGCGCCCTGATGCAGTACGATAAAGCGCTCGCCGGTGACTTCATCCACCCGCTGGGTGCCCGTTTCAGCCAGAATCACCGACAGCCCCCCCCCGGTCTGGCTGCGTTCGGCAATAAACACATTGCGCATTTCACGCTTGTCGTCACTCAGAGATTCCGTGTAGGTGACCCGGGCTCCGCTGCGCAACGGCTGGAACCGACCAGGCGCCAGCAGCTCGAACTCGGTGATCTTGGACTGATCCTCGAAGATCTTCTCCACCTGCTGCACACCCCAGGGCGTCACGTACAGGCTCATGGCCGCCACGATCGCCATCACCACCAGCGCCGACCCCATGGTGAGCTTGATCAGTTGGGCGGGACTCAGGCCGCAGGCCATCAGCACCGTCATCTCACTCTCCAGATACATGCGCCCGTAGGCCAGCAAAATGCCCAGAAACAGGGCCAGCGGCAGGATGAGCTCGAGAAAACCCGGAAACCGGTAAGCCATGATGGAAAACAGCACATCGGCGGCCAGCTCGCCGGCGGCGGCATCCGCCAGGTACTTGATAAAACGGCCGCTCATGAAGATCAGCAGCAGCACACCGGCGACGGCGACCATGCTGATCAGGAGCTGGCGTGTCAGATAACGGAAAATGATGTACAAGCTGATTCCCGCCAAAAGGCTCGAACGAATTGGGGTGGACGAAGGATGTCTCTATAAAAGGAGAGGTATTGTAGGTAGAAATCGGGTGCCGAGGCAAAGATCACTCGTGGAATAAGTTCACGGGTGGAATAAGTTCACCGGTGGAAAATGGCAGGCGATCACGTAAACTCATAGGCGGCCTCTGGGCTATCCCCCACAGAAGTCGGTGATCCGGGTCCGCCCAACGCGAGCGGCCCCTCGGTCAGTGCCAGTACGGGGCGCCCGAACAAGAACAGTCAATGGAGAATGTATGAAATATTCCGCAATCAGTCTGGATCTTCTCAAGCAAAGCACCGACTGCGTCATTGTCGGCGTTTATGAGAAAGGTGGATTCACGCCGGCCGCAAGCGCATTGGACGAGGCCACCGGCGGGCTCCTGAGCAAGCTGGTCAAGCAGGGCGACCTGAACGGCAAGCTCGCCAGCACCACCTGGATCTACGATTGCGGTAGCGCCGCCACGCCCCGCGCCCTGATCGTTGGCTGCGGCGCCAAGGAGAAGCTGAACGAGAACAAC
>CAYXVO010000337.1:0-3840 GCA_964467875.1 uncultured Pseudomonadales bacterium
AGGTCGAGTAGGTGAAGGCGCTACAGGTGGACGAGTTTTTGGCGGAGGAGCCTTAGGATGAGCAAGTCGGTATTGATTCCCGTGGCCAACGGGGTGGAAGACATCGAAACCGTAACCCAGATTGATGTGCTACGGCGGGCGAAGGCCCAGGTAACGGTGGCCAGCATTGAATCCTCCCGGGAAATCGTGGCGGCCCGGGGGACGCGGATTGTTGCGGATCGGCTGCTCGCCGACTGTATTGATCGGGCGTATGACCTGATCAGTCTGCCAGGAGGCCTGCCAGGGGCGGAACGTTTGCGGGACTGTGCGCCGCTGGTCGCGCGCCTGCGCCAGCAAAGGGAGGCGGGGCTTTATTATGGGGCGATCTGCGCATCACCCGCCTATGTTCTGCAACCACACGGCTTGCTGGAGGGGTGTGAGGCGACCTGTTTCCCTGCATTTCTTGATCAGCTGGACGCGCCATCCGATCAGGCCGTCGTGATTTCCGGACACTGCGTAACAAGTCAGGGGCCAGGAACCGCCCTGGCGTATTCGCTGACGCTGGTAGAGCTTTTGTTTGGTGCCGAACTCAGAAACCAGATTGCCGCAGATATGCTAGTGACAGCCTAGGTAGGAGCGGACACGGCTGCGCGCTTTTCGGTGTTAGCTCAGGTCTCGGCAAGAGCCGGTTTGTCGGCGGAGGCCGGATTGAGCCAGGGCTGAAGGTAGGTGCCTTCACTCAAGCGTTTAACAAACCATTTGAGCGCGCGACCGCGGTCCTCGGAGCGATGGGCCAGTGTTAGCGTCAGCGGTGGGCGAGGCTGTTCGAGGGTGAGCGCAACCAACTCGCCACGCGCTAGATGCTCTGCGGCCAGTTGACGCGGCAGATACCCGATGCCCAGACCCTGGCGCTGGGCTTCGAGCTTGGTCGCCATGTTCGGCACCGTCAGCCGCCGCTGTCGCTCGAACACGCCGCCGGAGCGAGGCGCGAGCTGGCGGGAGGAATCGGCGGCGACCACGGCGCGGTACGTGGATAGAATCTCGGGTGTCAGGGGCTGGCGTTCCTTGCAAACCGGATGATCGGGCGCGGCGGCATAAATAAACTCCACGGTGCCCAGATTGCGAATATTGAAATGGCCCGCCGGGCGGCTGTCCAGGTCGCCGCCAATTACCAGATCCGCCCGGTTGCAGAGCAGCGCATCCCAGGACCCGCCGAACACTTCTTCAAGAATCTGCACGTCGACCTGAGGCTGCAACTCCTGAAATTCACTGACCAGTGGCAGGATGCAGGTGAGTGGGAGCAGGGTATTGATTGCGAGTGTGATCTTGGGCTCCCAGCCACTGGCGATCTGGCGGGTGGTACGGCTGAGGGAGTCGGCGGCACTGAGGATCTCGCGTCCCTGTTCGAGCAGGTAACGTCCCGCCGGTGTCAGCGCCGCCCGATGCCCACTACGGTTGAAGATCTCGACACCCAGATCCTCTTCCAGTTTTTGCACGGTGTAGGAGATGGCCGAGGGAACGCGGTACAGCTCGTTGGCCGCCGCCGCAAAGCTTTTCTTGCGGTCAATGGCGTCAATGACCCGGAGTGCGTCAATCGTGATGGGTGTATGCATGGCAATCGTCCCGATGCCTCAAAGCTGTTGAGCCTTTTTATAGCATACAGATGCCGATGGGAGAATGACTGTGATGCCAGGGCGGATCCTATCTGGCGCCGTATGGGTGCGACATCGCCAATTAAACTGATGAATCTGATGATCGCTGCGCGCGCAAAGCCCGCGCCCTATTCACGTGCTCACTTGGAGCGGGTGACTGCCAGTCGCGCCAGCGCGAGCAGGGCATCCCGGTAATCGGAGGGAGGCAGATCCCGTAGGCAGCCTTCCGCCCGATCCACATAGCTGCGGGCCTGCTGCATGGTGTAGGTCAGGGCGCCGCAATCCGTCACGGCGTCCAGGATCGAATCCAGTTGCTCCAGCCCGCCCTGGCGAATGGCCTGGCGTACCAGTTGTTGCTGTGTCACGGAGCCATTGAGCAGGGTATAGATCAGGGGAAGAGTGGCCTTGCCTTCGGCCAGATCGTCGCCGACGTTCTTGCCCATGGCTTCGGCGCTGCCCTCGTAATCGAGAACGTCGTCTACCAGCTGAAACGCCATGCCCAGATACAGGCCGAAATCGCGCAGGGCTTCTTCCAGTGCGGGTGTGGCGCCGGCTAGCACCGCCGCGCTGTGAGAGGCGGCCTGGAACAGCATCGCCGTCTTGCTGCGAATCACATCCATGTACTGGGCTTCGCTCAGGTCCGGGTTGCGCACGTTCATCAATTGCTGGACTTCGCCTTCGGCAATGACGTTGGTGGCCTGGGACAGGATGGTCATGATGGGCAGGCTGCGGAGCTGGACCATCATTTCAAAGGCCCGCGAGTAGAGAAAGTCACCCACCAGCACGCTGGGCGCATTGCCCCATTTGGCATTGGCCGTGGAGCGGCCGCGGCGCATGTCAGAGGTGTCGACCACGTCGTCATGCAGCAGGGTTGCCGTGTGCAGGAACTCGATAATGGTTGCGAGTTTGATATGGTCCGCACCGGAACGGTCTAGGGCGTTGGCAATCAGCAGAACCAGAAGCGGGCGCATGCGCTTGCCGCCGCTTTCGGTGATGTACTGGCCGATGTGCTCCACCAGCGGCACGCGGGAAGACAGCTGCTCTTTGATCAGCCGGTCAACGGCTTCAAAATCTTGCTCGACGGTGGCGTGAATTTGCTGGGCGTGCATGTCTGGGCTGCATGAGGTGATTTCGGCCCTGAATGCTAGGATTGCTCGCATCTGGTGTCAACCTTTGCTATCAAGTTCTTGCCGCGAAGTGCGGGGCTTGGGTAGTGTTAGTGATGAACTGAAACTTGGCGTCGCTCAAGTTGGCTTGGCTCTAGATCGCGGCTCGCGTCTTTGGGGCTGCGCCGAACCTCCGAACTAGTAGTTGCGGCAGGTGGCGTGTTTTCGTACAATGTGCGCCCCCTCGACCACCAGGTCCGTTCCCTGTTATAGGGTTGCCAGAGTGCTCCCCATAGACGCAGGTCCGGCGAGGGCTGGAATCAAGTAGCGGCGAATGGTGGCAATTCAATGTTGGAGAACATCATGTACGCAGTGATCGTGAGCTGTGGCAAGCAGCACCGTGTGAAAGAGGGCGAAACCCTCAAGCTGGAAAAAATTGAAGTGGAAACTGGCGCCACGGTCGAGTTCGACCAGGTGCTTCTGGTTTCCAATGGCGATGACGTTAAAGTCGGTGCGCCGATTGTGGTCGGTGCCAAGGTCACGGCGGAAGTGGTGGCTCATGGTCGTCACAAGAAGGTCAAGATTGTTAAGTTCCGTCGCCGTAAGCACCACATGAAGCAGATGGGCCACCGTCAGTGGTTCACTGAAATCAAGGTTACCGGGATCAACGCGGGTTAATTGCCGCAGATTTAAAGAGGGTTTGAACAATGGCTCACAAGAAAGCTGCGGGTAGTAGCCGCAACGGTCGCGATTCAGAAAGTAAACGTCTTGGTGTGAAGCGTTTTGGTGGTCAGTTCGTGCAGGCGGGCAGCATTATCGTGCGTCAGCGCGGCACGCGTTTCCACGCCGGTGCCAACGTTGGCATGGGTCGTGACCACACGCTGTTTGCCAAAGCCGACGGCTTTGTGAAGTTCGAAGCGAAAGGTCCGGAAATGCGCAAGATCGTGCGTATTATCGAAGCCGCCTAAGACTTCGTTCTAGTTGTTGAAAAAAGCTCCGGTTCCGGGGCTTTTTTTGTTTGGTTTGCGCCATCTTTAGCGCACCCTTTGCCTGATATATCCTGTTATCGACAACCATGTTTAGTTTCCGGAAACATTGTCGTC
>CAYXVO010000338.1:0-3819 GCA_964467875.1 uncultured Pseudomonadales bacterium
CATATACACACGCGAACCCCAGGATTTCTCCGCCCTGCTCAGCAACGACCACATGCTGGTTAGGCTTTGGCATATCAAGCCGGCTTGCCCACACCTCATTTCGTTCTTGAGGTACGACATCCGAAAGATATTGCGCAGTTAAGGCATTTTGATACGTATTACGCCAACTCGTGGTATGTATATCTGCGATACTCTGAGCATCGCTTGCCAATGCTGCTCGAATTTTCATATAGGACCACTCTCCTTGTGTGGCTAACGTTTGGTTAAGGGGCGGGCTTTAGCCCGTCCCAGTGAACGAAGCGAACGGTTTGAACCAGTTGTTAGCTTACGTGAACACGTTACTCATTTCGGTTTTGAGTAGTTCTTTGGCGCGACTTCTAGCGAGTGAGCCATGTGCAGCAATAATAGCCTCAAAGTCGAGCGTTAAAAGAGCCTCAAAATCTTTTTTGAGCGTTTCACCTTTTGGCGTTACGCGCTTCAGCCAAGGCCCTCCAATGTTTAGACCTTTTTTGAAGCCTAGTAACTTAAAGGCAAACTTTGTAAACCATGTGAAATAGCTCCAGTCAGAATGATATTGAATACTGTCGGTAGTTATTAATAGCTTGTGCTCTTTGATGAGAAGCGCTGCCTCTGGAAAAATGGCAGTTTCAAAAATGAAAAATTCGGACTTGCTGACAGGCCCAGTGGTGCTTGAGTTGATAATTTTTGTTGGGCTTGGTGATTTGTATGTTTCCTGGCCTTGCTGAGCCCAGAACTCACATTTGTATCTATTTAGGTAAAACTCATCGTCAAGACCGTGGAAGTCTCCAAGTCTGATTATTTTGCTCACCTTGCCAAGTAGATCTAAAGCTGCAAGGCCTTCCTCGTTCATGCGAACTGGATTAATTAATGTTAATTCTGAGCCGCTTTGTAGAATGACCATGTTTCTGTTCATTCTCATGCCGGGGCCCATCTTAATACTGCCATGCAGCAGAAATACGCCAGGGTATAAGGTTTGTAATTGCTCGTGTGGGTATGCTGGAGGGTACATTACTCTTCCTTAAGTAAGCTAACAGTTAATTCTACGAACTAAGGCCGCCTATCACTCTGGCGCCTATTTTCCCTGCATTGAATCACGACGACCTGTCGCATTCCAGCGTCAGCCGCAGCTTCTGTGCGTTTTGTCCGTTTCCTGTGCAGCGTGATATGCGGCTTTAGTTCGCCTATCTCCGGGCGCCTATCTGCGGAAGGTCACTCTGCGTGCTTTTATAAAACATCGTAAAAATCAGTCCACTATTGAAATCCGGCTGTCCGCGTCACGGAAATAGGCGGCCTCTGTTCGCTTATCTCGGCCCTAAGTGCTTGCCAGAAAAGCACACGCAAAATAAGCTGTATAAAAATACAGTTCGCATGGAGCGTCACATGGATGTGCCACCCCCAGTGCCGGAGCAGCCGGTACGGTTCACGGATCAACTGCGTTCGTTTATTCGCGCCCGCAATCTTGCCTATAAAACCGAGAAAACTTACCTCTTCTGGATCTTGCGGTTTATCCGGTTTCACAACCGACAGCACCCCAAGGTAATGGGCGCTGTGGAGGTGGAGGCTTTCCTTTCCCATCTGGCGGTTCAGCAGCACGCCAGCGTCAATACGCAACGCACGGCACTCAATGCATTGGTGTTCCTCTACCGGGAGTTTTTGGGACAGGATCTGGGCACCTTGTCCTTTGGACAGGCGAAGGGGCGCCGCCGGATCCCCACCGTGTTCAGCAATGACGAGGCCTGTGCGGTGATCGCGAGGCTGGATGCGGAATACAAGTTGATGGCGCAACTGATGTACGGGAGTGGGCTGCGCATTTCCGAGTGCATTCGGCTGCGGGTGAAGGATGTGGACTTTTCCATGAACGTGTTGAATGTGCGGGATGGCAAAGGCGGCAAGGATCGGGTAACGGTTCTACCGACATCGCTCCGGCCAATGCTGGTGCAGCAGATCGGGTTCGTGAAGGCGCTCCACCAAAAGGATCTGGCCAGGGGGTGTGGCGAGGTTTATTTGCCTCATGCCCTGGCCCGCAAATACCCCAATGCGCCACGGGAAACGGCCTGGCAGTTTCTGTTTCCGGCGGGCATCTTATCGATTGATCCGCGCGGTGGCGTTCGGCGCCGCCATCATGTAATGGATCGCACGGTGCAAAAGGTGATCAAGCAGGCCATTCGGGAGTCTGGCGTGGCGAAGCAAGCCAGTTGTCACACCTTCCGCCATAGCTTTGCAACGCGGCTGCTGGAGTCTGGTTACGATCTGCGCACGATTCAGGAGCTATTGGGGCATGCGGATGTAAAAACTACCGAGATTTACACGCACGTGGTGAAGCAAGGGGCGCCGGGAGTGGTAAGTCCACTCGACCGGTTCATGGAGACAGCTCCGACCCAGCCAATGCAACGGGTCGGAGCCTTCTTGCGGTAGGACCTTCTTGCGGTAGGACCTTCTTGCGGTAGGAAAAGTTACTCGCCAGCGTTCGCGTTTTCCCGCGCCCGACGCACAGCCGCGCGAACCTGCTCCGGCGCGGTGCCGCCCAGGTGGTTGCGGGCGTTGACCGAGCCTTCCAGGGTCAGCACGTCAAACACGTCCTGCTGGATCATGTCGGAGAACTGGCGCAGTTCGTCCAGGCTGAGTTCCGCCAGATCCTTGCGCTGCTGAATGCCGTAGGCGACGGACTTGCCGACGATCTCGTGGGCATCGCGAAAGGCCACGCCGCGCTTGACCAGGTAATCGGCCAGATCGGTGGCGGTGGAGTAACCGCGACGGGCGGCTTCGCGCATCTGGTCTTTCTTGGGCTGCAGGGCTGGCACCATGTCGGCGTAGGCCTTGAGGCAGTCTTTGATGGTGTCGACGGTGTCGAACAGCGGTTCTTTGTCTTCCTGGTTGTCCTTGTTGTAGGCCAGGGGCTGGCCTTTCATCAGGGTCAGCAGGGCAATCAGGTGGCCGTTGACCCGGCCGGTCTTGCCGCGCACCAGTTCCGGCACGTCCGGGTTTTTCTTCTGGGGCATGATGGAAGAGCCGGTGCAGAAGCGGTCGGGCAGGTGGATGAAGTCGAACTGGGCCGAGGTCCAGAGGATGAGTTCCTCGGAGAAGCGCGACAGATGCGTCATCAGGATGCTCGCGAACGAGCAGAACTCGATGGCGAAGTCCCGGTCGCTGACCGCGTCCAGGGAGTTTTCCGCCGGTGCTTCAAAGCCCAGCAGTTGCGCGGTGTAGGTGCGGTCGATGGGGTAGGTGGTGCCGGCGAGAGCCGCCGCGCCCAGGGGCATGATGTTAACGCGCTTGCGACAATCCTGCAGGCGGCCGGCGTCGCGCTTGAGCATTTCAAACCAGGCTAGCAGGTGGTGGCCGAAGGTAACGGGCTGGGCGGTTTGCAGGTGGGTGAAGCCGGGCATGATGGTGTCGGCTTCGCGCTCGGCCAGATCCAACAGGCCCGCTTGCAGGCGGCTCAGCTCGGTGGCGATGGCGTCGATTTCGTCACGCAGGTACAGGCGGATATCGGTGGCCACCTGGTCGTTGCGGGAGCGGCCGGTGTGGAGTTTCTTGCCGGTGATGCCGATGCGTTGGGTCAGGCGCGCTTCGATGTTCATGTGCACGTCTTCGAGCTTCACCGACCACTCGAATTCGCCGCGTTCGATCTCGCCGCGAATCTCGCTCAGACCCTGGATGATCTGGTCGCGCTCCTCGTCGGTCAACACGCCGACTTTCGCCAGCATGGTGGCGTGGGCGATGGAGCCCTGGATGTCGTGGAAGCAGAGGCGCTTGTCAAAGTTGACCGACGCGGTGAAGCGTTCGACGAAGGCATCG
>CAYXVO010000339.1:0-3788 GCA_964467875.1 uncultured Pseudomonadales bacterium
GCCCTGCGCGCCGATGCCGCCATGGTGGGCGAGCCGGTGATCTCCCGCCTTGAGCCCCAGCGCACCTTGGTGCTGGAGGCCTTTGCCAGCACCGACTACAACTTTCGCAAGCCCGGCCACAGCCAGTTCGTCCAAGCCCAGGCCGGCCCGGCGATCCAACAGGCGCATTACCAATGGCCGGGTGGCCATGAGGACACCGGGCAGGGCGACCAGATCGTCAAAGACCGCCTGGCACAGGCCCGCGTTGAACAGGACCTGGCCGAGGGCGCAAGCAGCGTCGTACAACTGGTGCCCGGTCAGGTCTTCGAACTCCAGCAGCATCGCCGCGCTGACTTCAACCAGGACTGGCTGTTGCTGTCGCTGCATCATGAGGGCGCCCAACCTCAGGTGCTGGAAGAAGAAACGCCGGATGACCAAGGCACCCAGTATCACAACACCCTGACCGCCATCCCGGCCCAGCAGACCTACCGCCCGCCCCAGACGACGCCCAGGCCCCAGGTCCATGGCGTGCAAACGGCCGTGGTGATCGGCCCACCCGGCGAGCAGATCTACACCGACGAACATGGCCGCATCAAGGTCCGCTTCCACTGGGACCGGGACGGCAAGAATTCCTGCTGGCTGCGCCTCGACCAAGGCTGGGCCGACCACAACTGGGGTTCCATGGTGCTACCCCGCGTCGGCCAGGAAGTGGTCATCTCCTTCCTCCACGGCGACCCGGACCAACCGCTGGTGACCGGCTGCCTCTACCATGGTCTGCACAAGACACCCTACCCCCTGCCCGACCACCGCAGCCGCAGCGTCCTGCGTTCCCCAAGCCTGTCTGGCAACGGCGGCCATGAGCTAATGCTGGAGGACCGTGCCGGCCAGGAAAAAATTGCCATCCACAGCGCGCGGGACTTCGAACTCCACGTAAGCCAGGATGCCCACACCAGCATCGATCGCCACGCCCAGACCCACATCTCCGCCGATGACCTGCTGGCCATCCAGGGCAGTGATCACCTGCAGGTCCAGGGCGAACGTCGAAGCCAGATCGACGGCCAGGACTCCCTGACGATTGGCGCCTCCCAACACCTGAAAGCCGGTACAGCCATCCATGTACAAGCAGGCCAGGAGATTCACCTCAAGGCCGGCTCGGTGCTACACATCGACGCGGGCATGGAGTTGTCGATTCAGGGCGGTGGCAGCAGCCTGACGCTGAATCCCGCAGGGGTGTTTCTGACCGGGCCGCTGATTAATCTCAACAGTGGTGGCGGCGGCGCATCGGCGTCACCCGCCACACCCAAGGCACCGCAGTTACCGGTGAAGATCGGCGAGAAAAAAGCAGGCAAAGCCGCCAGCGAAGCAGCCGCACGCGAGAAAGCGGATGTCGACGAACTGTCCTTCCAACAACTGCAGAAAGAACCCATCAAGGGCAACTTCGCGGACACCAAATACCTGCTTGCCGCCACCGGCAACGCGCCATTGGCTGCCATGGCGCAAAATGCCCTGCCCGGCACCCAAAATGCGGCCACCTCACTCGCCCAAAACATCACCGCAGTTGCTCAAGGTGTGGCGAACCAAGCGGCAAGCACTGTGCTCTCCACGCTTGATCAGGCCAAAGACGCCATTACGCCGGAAGAGCCGAAGGTCCATGTGGTCGCGGGGATGTTTTTTGATGGGACGGGGAATAATGCGGCGCATTCTCGAGCACGGAAACAGATGGAGGATCTCTGTTTAACGGCTTATGAAGTCGGAAAGATGGAACACGAGGAATGCGAGCAGGAACTAGCACTACTGGATGAGGAAAGTCATTTTAATGATTTAAGCAACATTGCTAAGTTGAGAGACCTCTATAAAGGAACACGGGAAATCGATGGGCCCATTACTACTCTTTACATCAACCAGTACGTAGATGGCATCGGCACCAAAACTGGGGCTGATGACTCAGCCTTTAGCATGGGCACAGGCGTGGGAAGTCTAGGCGTTCTAGTAAAGGCAGAGTTAGGCGCCAAGGAACTCGCACAACAACTGATACTTAATGACGCAAGAAAGATCGATTCTCTCACTTTGGATGTGTTTGGCTTCAGCCGCGGTGCAGCAGCTGCGCGTCATTTTGTCAATGAAGTACTCCGTGGATTCGCGGGAACACTCGGTGATGCCTTCACCAACCAAGACATTGCGTGGCCATCGCAGGTTAAGGTCCGCTTCGTTGGCCTCTTCGACACAGTCGCGGCTATTGTAAACCCTTTAGCGAATGATTGGTCACCTCATAATGCGGACAATAAGCCTACCAACATTTATCTTCCCCCTGAACGAATTGGAACAGCCGTACAACTTACAGCTCAAGATGAGCGCCGCCATAACTTTTCGCTCAACAGTTTGAGAAATAAAGATGGCAGTCTGCCCAGCAATTTCAAGGAATGGGCTTTGCCTGGCGCTCATTCGGATATTGGAGGCGGATACTACACCGCGAATGAACAAGTATTACTAGCACCGCCAGCTTTTCTGACTGAACTGGTCGACCTCCGCTGGCCTGAAAAGAGTTATGCGTATCAAAGATTAGAGGCTCTTAAAGCAAAGGTGTTGCAAGAGGGCTGGTTAGGTCATTACAACCAACCTCCCGGTCGCATTTATATTGAGAAGGTTAATGAAGCAGAACTCAAGCGGATTCGACTCAGGCTGCTTATGGAACGCCCTGTACGCGGAGAATATTCTCGCATCCCTTTGCAATTGATGCATGAGCTCGCAAAAAAACATGGGGTGCCATTAAAAGACATTAATATCACTGATCCTGATTTCGAATTGCCAAACGAATTGGAACCGATCATCAGCGCACTTCGTCAGCATGTACTAGAGGAAAAGCCATTAGTATTAACGCCTCAGCTAAAAGCCTTATTTCGACAGCGCTACCATCACCACTCGGACCACTATGGAGTTAACGCAGTCTTTACTCCCAATCGTCCAGTTACGACGAGTAGAGGCATTCATCCGAATGCTCCATGAGGATATCCGTGAATTATTTACGTAGTTTTTTGTTTATCTTTACCGCCTCTTTTCTAGGAGGCTGCGCATATTTTCAGAAGGAGCCGCTTTACTGGGGTATCGGAGCTGTTGTTCCAAAACATTACGATGCTTGGGTGGAACCCCTCCAGTTGGAGACCACTGGAGTCCGCGGATGGAGGGTTCCTCAAGGCTATACGTCTTGCTGCTGGAAAGAGCCATGGAACAGAGTGGGAGAACGACACACTCCTCCACCAAACTATGTCGTAGTTCGTTGGTTTTCATTTGCAGAACGCAAATTCTATGGCCGCCAGATCAAACTACCATCGAATCTGGAAGAACGAATGCGCCGCAAGACACCAGTAGTTCTTGGTAGCGGGCGTATCCGTCAGGATCATCAAAGCGCGATAGTTTTAGGTCTGGCACCGGGTGGGCAGATTGTCGTTTGGCTGATGAACCAAGCTCGGAACGCCGAGGAAATCATGAGTGTCCAGGCTGTGGAGCTAGAAACCGAGAACAAATTCGAGCTTTGGCTTAAGCAATACGAAGCCGAACACGGCGAATATCTGGAACAACACGGCCTTCAGCTTGACCGTTGGTGACAACTCTGGATGCTCTCAGCAAATCTGCTAGGAATTGCTAATGCCAAGTGGGCCTGGTTGCTTTGGGCACTGACCCTTCCGTTTATGTCAAGCTGCACTTCTCTTTCGAAAGAGCCTCTGACCTGGAGTGCGCGAGTCGTCGTACCCGAGCATTACGATGCTTGGGTTGATTATCTAGAACTGGAAACGTCAGGTGTTCGGCGTTGG
>CAYXVO010000340.1:0-3772 GCA_964467875.1 uncultured Pseudomonadales bacterium
TAAACGGACCCGAACATCTCTGGAGCTTTCTTCAGGGCCGACAATCGGATCTCGCCGAAATGCCTGCCGTTGCTAGACATTGCCAGCCAGTGCCCGTCACTCCCGTACTAACTGTCACGAACCCCTGCAATAACTGTCACGCCCCCCTGCAATAACTGTCACGAACCCCTGCAATAACTGTCACGCCCCCAAACCTGCAAACCCAGCAGGGGCGGGGGCTGGCGGGGTGTTGGAAAAATCCATCCATGATTATCCAAGAATAATCCACTAGGCGCGGTTAACAGCGCCCTAGTGGGGCGCTGTTTGCCCTTGCCCAAAATGCCCGGCCAGAGGCCGGATAACTGATCTATCCGCTGCGCTAGGCTACACACCCGCCCCCACCGCTGCGCGGCAGGGGGAAAGGCGGGCAAAGCCCGCTAAACCCCACACCAAACCCGCAGTAATCCGCTGGAGCGCTTTTAGCCGCTTTAGCGGCCTTTCCCCCTACCCGAAGGGTGGGGGCGCGTGTGCAGCCCCGCAGGGCCTGTCTCGGTCGATCATTCAGCCCGGCTCATCCTTCTGGCGTGGCGGCAGACCGAACAAGGCGCGGTCGTGGTCGCGTTCAAGGTACGCATCCATTGCCGCCATGAGCCGATCCTCCGGCCACTCGCTGCTGTTCACCTTGGCCAAAATCATGGCCCCCACCAGCACCTTGCGCCTTGTTTCGTTCTTGCGCTCTTGCTGCTGTTCCCTTGCCCGCACCCGCTGAATTTCGGCATTGATTCGCGCTCGTTGTTCTTCGAGCTTGGCCAGCCGATCCGCCGCCTTGTTGCTCCCCTTAACCATCTTGACACCCCATTGTTAATGTGCTGTCTCGTAGGCTATCATGGAGGCACAGCGGCGGCAATCCCGACCCTACTTTGTAGGGGAGGGCGCACTTACCGGTTTCTCTTCGAGAAACTGGCCTAACGGCCACCCTTCGGGCGGTGCGCTCTCCGAGGGCCATTGCATGGAGCCGAAAAGCAAAAGCAACAGCGAGGCAGCATGGCGATTTATCACCTTACGGCGAAAACCGGCAGCAGGTCGGGCGGCCAATCGGCCAGGGCCAAGGCCGACTACATCCAGCGCGAAGGCAAGTATGCCCGCGACATGGATGAAGTCTTGCACGCCGAATCCGGGCACATGCCGGAGTTCGTCGAGCGGCCCGCCGACTACTGGGATGCTGCCGACCTGTATGAACGCGCCAATGGGCGGCTGTTCAAGGAGGTCGAATTTGCCCTGCCGGTCGAGCTGACCCTCGACCAGCAGAAGGCGCTGGCGTCCGAGTTCGCCCAGCACCTGACCGGTGCCGAACGTCTGCCGTATACGCTGGCCATCCATGCCGGTGGCGGCGAGAACCCGCACTGCCACCTGATGATCTCCGAGCGGATCAATGACGGCATCGAGCGGCCCGCCGCTCAGTGGTTCAAGCGGTACAACGGCAAGACCCCGGAGAAGGGCGGGGCACAGAAGACCGAAGCGCTCAAGCCCAAGGCATGGCTTGAGCAGACCCGCGAGGCATGGGCCGACCATGCCAACCGGGCATTAGAGCGGGCTGGTCACGACGCCCGCATTGACCATAGAACACTTGAGGCGCAGGGCATCGAGCGCCTGCCCGGTGTTCACCTGGGGCCGAACGTGGTGGAGATGGAAGGCCGGGGCATCCGCACCGACCGGGCAGACGTGGCCCTGAACATCGACACCGCCAACGCCCAGATCATCGACTTACAGGAATACCGGGAGGCAATAGACCATGAACGCAATCGACAGAGTGAAGAAATCCAGAGGCATCAACGAGTTAGCGGAGCAGATCGAACCGCTGGCCCAGAGCATGGCGACACTGGCCGACGAAGCCCGGCAGGTCATGAGCCAGACCCAGCAGGCCAGCGAGGCGCAGGCGGCGGAGTGGCTGAAAGCCCAGCGCCAGACAGGGGCGGCATGGGTGGAGCTGGCCAAAGAGTTGCGGGAGGTAGCCGCCGAGGTGAGCAGCGCCGCGCAGAGCGCCCGGAGCGCGTCGCGGGGGTGGCACTGGAAGCTATGGCTAACCGTGATGCTGGCTTCCATGATGCCTACGGTGGTGCTGCTGATCGCATCGTTGCTCTTGCTCGACCTGACGCCACTGACAACCGAGGACGGCTCGATCTGGCTGCGCTTGGTGGCCCGATGAAGAACGACAGGACTTTGCAGGCCATAGGCCGACAGCTCAAGGCCATGGGCTGTGAGCGCTTCGATATCGGCGTCAGGGACGCCACCACCGGCCAGATGATGAACCGGGAATGGTCAGCCGCCGAAGTGCTCCAGAACACGCCATGGCTCAAGCGGATGAATGCCCAGGGCAATGACGTGTATATCAGGCCCGCCGAGCAGGAGCGGCATGGTTTGGTGCTGGTGGACGATCTCAGTGAGTTCGACTTGGATGACATGAAAGCCGAGGGCCGGGAGCCGGCGCTGATCGTGGAGACCAGCCCGAAGAACTATCAGGCATGGGTCAAGGTGGCCGACGCCGCAGGCGGTGAACTTCGGGGGCAGATTGCCCGGACGCTGGCCAGCGAGTACGACGCCGACCCGGCCAGCGCCGACAGCCGCCACTATGGCCGCTTGGCGGGCTTCACCAACCGCAAGGACAAGCACACCACCCGCACCGGTTATCAGCCGTGGGTGCTGCTGCGTGAATCCAAGGGCAAGACCGCCACCGCTGGCCCGGCGCTGGTGCAGCAGGCTGGCCAGCAGATCGAGCAGGCCCAGCGGCAGCAGGAGAAGGCCCGCAGGCTGGCCAGCCTCGAACTGCCCGAGCGGCAGCTTAGCCGCCACCGGCGCACGGCGCTGGACGAGTACCGCAGCGAGATGGCCGGGCTGGTCAAGCGCTTCGGTGATGACCTCAGCAAGTGCGACTTTATCGCCGCGCAGAAGCTGGCCAGCCGGGGCCGCAGTGCCGAGGAAATCGGCAAGGCCATGGCCGAGGCCAGCCCAGCGCTGGCAGAGCGCAAGCCCGGCCACGAAGCGGATTACATCGAGCGCACCGTCAGCAAGGTCATGGGTCTGCCCAGCGTCCAGCTTGCGCGGGCCGAGCTGGCACGGGCACCGGCACCCCGCCAGCGAGGCATGGACAGGGGCGGGCCAGATTTCAGCATGTAGTGCTTGCGTTGGTACTCACGCCTGTTATACTATGAGTACTCACGCACAGAAGGGGGTTTTATGGAATACGAAAAAAGCGCTTCAGGGTCGGTCTACCTGATCAAAAGTGACAAGGGCTATTGGTTGCCCGGTGGCTTTGGTTATACGTCAAACAAGGCCGAGGCTGGCCGCTTTTCAGTCGCTGATATGGCCAGCCTTAACCTTGACGGCTGCACCTTGTCCTTGTTCCGCGAAGACAAGCCTTTCGGCCCCGGCAAGTTTCTCGGTGACTGATATGAAAGACCAAAAGGACAAGCAGACCGGCGACCTGCTGGCCAGCCCTGACGCTGTACGCCAAGCGCGATATGCCGAGCGCATGAAGGCCAAAGGGATGCGTCAGCGCAAGTTCTGGCTGACCGACGACGAATACGAGGCGCTGCGCGAGTGCCTGGAAGAACTCAGAGCGGCGCAGGGCGGGGGTAGTGACCCCGCCAGCGCCTAACCACCAACTGCCTGCAAAGGAGGCAATCAATGGCTACCCATAAGCCTATCAATATTCTGGAGGCGTTCGCAGCAGCGCCGCCACCGCTGGACTACGTTTTGCCCAACATGGTGGCCGGTACGGTCGGGGCGCTGGTGT
>CAYXVO010000341.1:0-589 GCA_964467875.1 uncultured Pseudomonadales bacterium
AAATATGGGGCATAACTGAGATCAGATTGAACAGTGCCTTTGGGTCAACGCCACCTTCGACCGCGTCGGGCGCTGCAACTGGTCCGAGATCCATAGGCCGCAGGCGATCAGCTGATCCAGATCGATACCGGTGTCGTAGCCGCAGCCGTGCAGTAGATAGAGCGCATCCTCTGTCGCCACATTGCCGCCGGCGCCTGGCGCATAGGGGCAACCGCCGAGGCCGGCGACCGAGCTGTCGATGGTGCGAACGCCTTCTTCCAGGCTGGCGTAGATGTTGGCGATTGCCTGGCCGTAGGTGTCGTGAAAATGCACGGCCACCTGCTCCACGCCAACCTGTTCACGCACGGTGCGGATCAGGCGTGCGGCCTGTTTCGGCGTGCCGGTGCCGATGGTGTCGCCCAGGGACACTTCATAGCAGCCGAGATCCATCAGTTCGCGGGCGACCCTGGCCACCTGTTCGGGCGCGACCTCGCCTTCGTAGGGGCAGGCCAGCACGCAGGAGATGTAGCCACGCACGGGAATCTGGTCTTGCTGCGCCGCTTCAAGCAGGGGGCGAAAGCGCTCCAGGCTCTCGGCAATGCTGCAGTTG
>CAYXVO010000341.1:599-3761 GCA_964467875.1 uncultured Pseudomonadales bacterium
TCTTCTGGCTGAAGGCCTCGGACGCGGCGGCAAATACCGCGACCTCATCAACCCGGGCCAGACGGGCTGATTCATAGCCCTTGAGGTTGGGCGTCAGGGCGGAGTAGGTCACGCCGGGGTGGCGCTCGATCAGTTGGAAGACCTGGTCGCTGGTCGCCATTTGCGGCACCCATTTGGGGGACACGAAGCTGCCGGCCTCGATATGCCGAACGCCGGCCGCCGCCAGCCGATTGATCAGCTCGGCCTTGAGTTGCGGCGTCAGCTTCATACTTTCATTTTGCAGGCCGTCACGGGGGCCGACTTCAACCACACGGACATAATCCTGGTGCGTAGCCATCTTCTAGCGTTCCTCGGAACTTAGGGTCGGTTCAGGTTGGGCGGGCTCAAGGGCGATCAACTGCGGTCAGTCAAAGTAATGGAGCCCGAGGGCCGCCTTAACCTCGGACAACGTCTCTGCGGCGGCCTCGCGCGCGCGCTCCGTTCCCTGTTTGAGCATCTGCAGCACGCCACCACGATCCGACGCGTACTGTTGCCGCTGCTCGCGAATCGGCGCAAGCAGGTCTTGAAGGTGGTCATTTAACCGGCGCTTCAGCACGCTGTCTCCGAGTCCGCCCCGTTGGTAATGATCTTTCAGTTCCTGGAGCGCTTGCCGGTCGGGCTCAAAGGCGTCGAGAAACGCAAACACCACGTTGCCTTCGATCTGGCCCGGGTCGTCGACGCGCAGATGGTTGGGGTCTGTGTACATGCGGTTAACGGCGGCCTTGATCTCATCGGCACTGGCGCCTAGCTGAATCGCATTGCCCAGCGACTTGCTCATCTTCGCCCGGCCATCGATTCCGGGCAGCCGGGCAACGGGGGACAGAACCGCTTGGCACTCGACGAGAACCTGCTTTTCCACCGCGTTGTTGAACTTGCGCACCAGCTCATTGGTTTGCTCGATCATCGGCAACTGGTCATCTCCAACCGGCACCAGGGTTGCCTTGAACGCCGTGATATCGGCGGCCTGGCTGACCGGATAGGCAAGAAATCCAGCCGGTATATCGCGCTCAAAGCCACGTAGC
Source organism: uncultured Pseudomonadales bacterium (assembly GCA_964467875.1). Lineage (GTDB taxonomy): Bacteria > Pseudomonadota > Gammaproteobacteria > Pseudomonadales > Oleiphilaceae > JAEZAA01. The sequence goes on from CAYXVO010000341.1 coordinate 1,661, forward strand.
TTTATTTCTTCCTTGATGGTGGGGTTGCGCTCCAGCCGGGCAACGGTGACGAGGTTGAGCAAGTACTGGGCGAGCTCTGCCAGTTCCGGCACCTGGGACTGAATGAAAATGGTCGACAGCCCCGGATCGATACCCACGGCCAGATAATCGAGAGCAACCTCGATCACATTCTCCGTTACTTTCTGATGACGACCAACGTTGTCGGTCATGGCTTGGGTATCGGCCAGGAGGAGAAATTGCTGGCTGCGGTGTTGCAGCTCCACCCGTGCCCGCAGGGAGCCTACGTAGTGACCCAGGTGGAGAGGGCCGGTGGTGCGGTCTCCGGTGAGGATAACTGGTTTTGCCACGGGCACTGGATTCTCCGAGGGCGATGCTTTTTCCAGGGGCATGAATGGGTCTCGTATCGGTTTGCCATAGACCACAACTATGCGCCACCGCTCCAAGGGCGGCAACCCGCAAGCGGCAATCAGAGACGGAGGGGCTGGCTCTGAAGCCGGATAAGGATGTGGTGCAGATCGTCTTGGGGATGTTTCAGAAATGGCTGATGAATATCCTTCGTCCTGCCAGGGCGAGCCATGTGTTTGTTTTCATGAAAAGTTCGCCATCTCCGTGCCCGTTACACATAATATGAGCCGATAATCGATCATCTATTTGCTGGTCGTCTATTGACGGACGACCGGCAATGCGATCAAAAATACAGCGACCACGAACACATTTATCTACACCACGTCGACCACAAGTACATCGACCACAAGTACATCGACCACAAACACATCGACCAGGAATAGGAGTGCCGGGAATGATGTTGCCAGACTTAGGGTCCGGAGCCTCAGGCGTCGATGCCGAGAGCGATCACCGCTTGTTGCAGGCGGTCATTCAAAGCGCGAGTGTCGCGTTTTTTGTCCTGAACGAGCAACAGCACTGTGTGTATATGAATCCGGCGGCGGTCACGCTCAGCGGGTATAGCCTGGAGGAGTTTGCCGGGCGTTCTCTGCATGAGATCGTGCACCATGCCCAGCGGGATGGCGCAGGCAATCCGTTGCGCGAGAGTTCGATGACGCAGGCTTGTCTTGAAAATCAGCGGCAGCGCGGCGAAGAGTCGTTCGTCCACAAACATGGCCACGTCTATCATGTTGCCTTTACCGCCAGCCCCTTGCGGGAGGGCGAGGATGTTATTGGCACGCTCATCGAGATGCAGGACATTACCCAGCGTCGGCAGTTCGATGATCTGATGCGCGCCAATGAAATGCGCGCCCACGAAACCCAGGCCCAGGCCGAGTCCGACCGCCATCAGCTGGACGCGATCCTGGAGTCGGTGCCGGTGGGTATTGTCGTTGCCGATAAGAATGGCCAGCCGCTACGGGCGAATGCCGCGTATGAACGCCTGTGGGGAGCGCCGCCGCAGGGCGTGCATGGTACCGCCGTGCATTATGGCAACTGCTGGTGGGCGGATGGCTCGTCCCGCCACGGACAAAAGCTACGCCCGGACGAGTGGGTCCTGACTCGTGCCGCCAATGGCGAATTCATCGAAGGTGACATCATCGAGATCGAGCCGTTCGATCGGCCCGGGACCCGCCGCATCCTGATCAATTCCGGCGCGCCGGTGCGGGATGCCCAGGGCAGGGTGGTGGGTGGCGTTAGCGCCAAAATGGACATCACCGATCGCATGGCGGCCAACAAGGCCTTGCGCGAAAGTGAGGAGCGCCATCGCCAGATGGCGGACGCGATGCCTCAGTTGGTGTGGTCCGCGGATGCTTGCGGGACCGTCGATTATTACAGCGCGCGCGCCGAACACTACTCAGGCATCACGGTTGACAGGGATGGGGTCTGGAACTGGCAGCCCACCTTGTATCCGGAGGATACGGAGCGTACCGAGAAAGCCTGGCGGGCGGCGGTTGCCCAAGGGCGCCGTTATGAGGTGGAGCACCGGGTCCAGATGCGTGACGGTAGTTACCGCTGGCACCTGAGTCTCGCCGAGCCGGCACTGGACGAGCGGGGGGCGGTGATCCGTTGGTTTGGTTCGGCGACGGATATTCACGATCAGAAGGAAGCGGAACGTACTCTGCGCGGCATGAACGAGGAGCTGGAGGAGTTTGCCTAC
>CAYXVO010000342.1:0-3757 GCA_964467875.1 uncultured Pseudomonadales bacterium
TCTATAATGACCAGAAAAGCTTGCCTGCCTCTCATCTGATGGAAGGTCCGTTGTAATGATCACGCTGTCGGACTTGGTCTGGATTACGCTTTTGTTGACGCTGCTGGCGTACTGGTGGCAGGCCCGCGATATCAAGGAAATTGCGGTGATGGCCGCAAAGCGGCATTGTCAGCGGGAGGGCGTTGAGCTGCTGGATGAGACGGTCGTATTGCGGCGCCTCAAGCTGCGACGCGGTGACGATGGGCGACTGCACATCTGGCGCGGCTTCATTTTCGAGTTTACCTCCACCGGTGAGGAGCGCTACCAGGGGCAGGTTGCGTTATTGGGGCGGCGTGTGCAAAACCTCTGGTTGCCGGTTCACCGGATGAATGGTTAGGTCACAGCCTCTTTCTATGAAGCTTCTTTTTATATGACTGACCTTTACTCGAAAAACTGCCTCTCTGAAACGCCTGGCGGGACTGGTGTATGGCCTGAAAAAAAAGGTCTGTTATGTTTTGTAAAGCCGCTGATATTTTTTAATTTCCTGTCTACCCAATAATCCTGGAATGTGAGAAAGTACAGGCTGATGCAGAACTAGAGCCCTTTCGCGTGGGATTTTTTTGTTCCGCCGGAAGAAGGTTCTAGCGACGCCTCATTATGCACTTGTGTTAAGAGCCAAAATGTTTTGGCTGTTTTTCGAACGAGGAATCTATGTCAGGTCAGTCGCTTTCCGGCGTCGTTAAATGGTTTAACGATGAAAAGGGTTACGGTTTTATCAAACAGGACAACGGCCCGGATGTGTTTGTGCATTTCCGCGCGATCAATGGTTCAGGACGTCGCAGCCTCGAAGAAGGTCAGAAAGTGACTTTCGACGTGGTGCAGGGCCAGAAAGGCCCCCAGGCTGAGAACGTCACCCCGGAGTAATCCGACGGCGAAGTCGCAAGCACAAAAAGCTCGCATTTAAAGTGCGAGCTTTTTGGTTAATGACGCTATATCAAGTGAACAGAACTGCTTTAAAGTAATTCTGCAGGCTTCTCTTTTCGTTTTTTTTATTGTTGATCCGCCGTTGCCTGGCGAGTCTCTCCTTTTATTCTCCCGTCTTGTTCTAATTTCTCCCTGATCGCCTCGCCGACGAAGATCTGCGGCTCCGATGGCGTGAACTCGGCCTCCGTTTCCCATAGATGTACATATTCTCGGGCCAGGTCGAAGGCCTCTAAAAAATCATTGGTGTGTTGTAGTGCTTGCGCAAAATAGGCCCGACCAAAGTAGGTCATGTCAGCGTCATCGCTACAGCCAAAGGATGTGCGATCGGAGCGAGCGGCGGTGATTACCAGATTGTTAGGGCCTTTCAGGTGTTCGATGAAACCGCCTGAATAACAGGCAGAGACCAGAATGATCTTCCAGGTGAAATGACTGCTCGCCAGAGCTTCGCCAAGGCCCGCTGCGCTGAGATCATTCAGGGGCAGAGGCGGTAAAGTAACCGAGAGTCGATGATCTTCGCTGCCATGGCTGGTGAGAAACAGGAAGAGTATGTCTTCCTCGGGCTGAATCAGCCTGTTCAGGTGTTCCAGTGTGGCGTTCAGGTTTGTGCCATTGGCCAGTGGAGCTGTTGTGACGGTGCCAGGATTATTGATCAGGGCAAGGCTGCGCCCTTGGGTGTTAAAGCGGGTGTCGAACAGGTGGCGGCTGAAGTTGGCCTCTTTCATGAACACATCCTGCTCGCCATGGCCGGCAAAGGCGATGAAGTACAGGTCGCTTTGTCCCGGCGCTGACGGAACCAGTGTCGACCAGGCCTGCTCCAGGGCGGGCCATTGATGTGTTAGAAGTCGTTCCGGGTCGAGCCGCGGCTGACTCTGGCGTTCCTGTGCCGCCGCGTGCAAAGCCTGATAATCCCGCTCCCAGTACAGCGGCAGGTCCATGTGCCAGGCCGGTAAGATCAGGACCGACGCGAGCAGGCCAGAACTGATCAGGCGCCGCAGAGGTAACGGCGGTGTGAGCAGAATGACAACCCGCAATGCAACCAGCGCATACCAGAGTAAGTGGAGGTAATAGGTGAGTTGGCTGGCTAGGAGGGAGCGTTCCAGAAAGCTCCCAAACGGGCCCCAGAAGATCAGGTAGCTCAGCAGTTGGACCCAAAGGCAGGCGTTGAGGAAGGCAATAGGCAGCCGGAGCTGAAGCGGCACGCCAAGGAGGGCGCTGGCGATAAAGGCCGTCAGCAAGATGCCGATCAGGGTGAAGGATTCGCCCAATAGTGCTTCTGGCTGAAACAGGCGAGGTGGCGCGGAAAACGCCAAGTCAAGGGTAAAGCTGGCGAGAGTGCCTAGTAAGACGATGGACCAGAATGCGCGCCAGCTTTCGTCCAGGTAACCGTCGTGCACGCGATCGAGGTGCAGGGGCAATCCCAGCGCAATCCGCAAGCCGACGTAAAGGTTGTGCAACATCAAAAACTCCGGGTAATGATCGCTCGTAACGAATGGTGATCGCTCGTACAGGTTTGGCCAATGCTGACGGCACGTCGCATCGATGCCGACTGAAAGCCCCTGCGATGCCCACTGGGGCAGAGGCGTGAGCGGCACGCTCTAGCATAAGTGAGAAATCAAACTATGCTAAAGGGTAATCGTTTATGGCAAGGAAGTCCTGAGAAAGCAGGATGGCTCCAGAACCTGGAGATGGTCAGGTGGGCGTGGAAATCCGCTCCGGCTGACGTTGCTGAATATGTTCCACTGTCAGATAACTCCCCCGTACAAGGTATCTCGATGTCCCAAAATTTGAGTCAGGCGGAAGTAGATGCGGCACTCGCTCTGCCAGCGGATGCGCGCTACGATTTTTTCATTAAGCAGGTGGTTGCCGACGGGCAGGTCTGGGGCTTGGTGTCGGATCGCGGCTGGTCGCTGGCCGCCGTGGGCGAGCAGGCTTGTCTGGCGCTCTGGCCCCATCAGCAATTCGCTGCGGCCTGTGCCCTGGATGCCTGGGCCGATGCGGTCCCGCAGCCACTGAATCTGGATCAGTTCAAGCTATTGCTGGAGCAATTGGATCAGCAGGACACGCCGGTTGCGGTATTCATGACACCCTCCGCCGAGGGTTCGGTGGTGGCGGCGCAAGACCTCTGGAGCAGCCTGTGGGCATGCCTGCGAGAGGAGTTGGCGCGCCACGGTGCCGATACTGACGGGGCTCAGACGTAGCGTTCGGCCAGGCTGCGGATCCTGCGCACCATGGAGCGCAGGCCATTGCCCCGCGTTGGCGACAGATGCCGGAGCAGATCCAGTTCGGCGAAGACCGCTTCGATATCGAGATCCAGGATTTCCCGTGGTGTCTTGGCGTTGAATGCCACCATCACGATTGCCGCCAGTCCTTTCACAATCAGTGCGTCGCTTTCTACCAATAGCAAAATCTTGCCGGTTTCCGGATCCCGCTCGTGCACGATCCAGACCTGGCTTTGGCAGCCATGGATAAAGTTTTCCTCGGTTTTGTCGGCGTCGGGCATACCAGGCAACTGCTTGCCCAGATCAATGATGTAGCTGTAGCGGTCTTCCCAGTCATCCAGAAATGACATGGTTTCGCGAACATCATTCAGGGTGGTGGTGATGCCGAGGTTGTTGTGGGCGAGGAACTCCGCGCGGGCCGGTACCGTCATGGGTTAGAGTATTCCTAGGGTCAGTTTGGCTTCATCGGTCAGCATGTCGTTGTTCCAGGGCGGATCGAAGGTGATTTCCACCTCGACGTCATCCACGTTGGGAGCCCGTTCCACCTTGGATTTGACATCGTCGGCCAGCACCGG
>CAYXVO010000343.1:0-2448 GCA_964467875.1 uncultured Pseudomonadales bacterium
TTCGCGGCCATTGATACGGATACGGCGCGGGCCTGCTACTTCAGCCCGCCCCTCAAAGATGGTGACGCCGGCATTCTGAAGCAGTTTAACGTAGATACCGTTGAGCCGGGCGATCTCCCGGTCCTTGTTATCGCGCAAGACAGTCCAGTCAAATTCGGGGCTCTGGGGAAGGCTCCAGCCAAACCCCTTGCTGTCCTCAAAATCTTCTGAGTAGTGCGAACCATACACGAAAAGTTTCTTGGGAACGCAGCCGACATTGACACAGGTACCGCCGAAATATCGCTCCTCGGCAATGCCCACCCGTGCTCCAGTCGCCGCCGCCATCCTTGCCGCCCGAACTCCACCGGAACCGGCACCGATTACGAAAAGATCAAATTCGTAGGCTTGTTCGCAGTTCTCAGCTGACGCTGTATCTGAATGGGGATGCTGATTTACCACACGTGCTCCTGAGGTCTTCAGCGTCCGTTAAGGCTGGATACAGGCCGAGCCTAAACACACGCCTTGAATAATACATTCTCGGCCACTTTACCCAGCTTGACCTCTCCCACTTTGCGATATCCCAGGGATTGGTAGAACTTGAGGTAGCGGGAGTTACCGGTGTCCAAGCCAATTCCGGCACTGCGGGGGCTTTCGCGGCAAATTTTCTCAACCGCCAGCATCAGCTGGCGACCATAGCCCCGGCTTTGATACTGGGGATGAACGCCGAGTAGTGGCAGATGGTGGTGCACGTCACCGGGCAAACACTGGCTGACTTGACGGTGATACTCGATATAGCGCCGTGTCGATGACAGGCCCGCCGTCAGCATCATGCGCACCCGCCAGTTCAATTGTTCAGCGAGATTCATGCGAAGTTCTGAACGACTAATAAAAGCAACCGCCACTAACGCGCCGTCGGCTACCAGTCCGATCGCATCCTGCTGATTCGCAAAATGCAATTCGATGCCTTCCCGAATGGTAGCGCGAACACGCTGGTCATAGCCGGGACGAGAGGCATCAAAAAGATATTGAAAGGTAGGTTCGTGGCGGTAGGCGTTATAGAGAAGCGACTTGGCTTCCCCTAGAGCTCCGGGACCAAGCCGAACAAGCTCAGGTTCAGCAATGGCGCGCTGGGTTAGCATTGTTATTCTCTCCGCTCCACCGTTGAAACTCACTGACGATACGCTCAGGTGCGTTCAAAGCACGTCCTGATGCGTTAATAAATCACCCTGCGAACCAGGAAATGCCCTACCGGGTTCAATTGCTTTCTAGCGATAACGATTTGCAACTATAACCATTTAAAGCGGCGAGGCAACCTTACCAATGGGCAACAAATTACCCCACCTGCACTCTGCATATACTGACGGAAACGGTTACAGGGACTAGGACAGGACCAATGTGAGTCGTGCCGTGACCACACCGGGTGTGTCATCACGATCCACCGAAATCTGTTCCACCTGCACGCCAAACTGCTTTTCCAAATCATCCAGCCAGAGCAACATCTGATTGAAGGGCACGCGTTCGAGCCATACCCGCATTTTACTGTCACCTTCGGGTTCGAAACGTCTTAGCTCGATCGAGAATTTCTTCGCGGAATTGCCTACCGCCGACAACATCGATTGTCCCGCCAGGCTGGCAGTCGATCCAGCAGCACCCCGTGTCGCCAGCTCACGCGCCACTGGCTCATTCTGCTTGATCCAGGCAAGTGTCTCGCTCTCGCGCTCCACTGCCCGTTCCGCGCGATCCGCGTAGTTCTGCACCGGCAACCATATCACCAGATAAATCAGCACCACCGCCACGGCCGCACTGAGATACTTAAGTGCGTCCTGATCCCGTTGAGGCAGGTTGTAAAACCAATGGGACGCCTTGCGTGCCGGCCCGCTCTGAAGCAACTTCTCTTTCAGGCTCACGAGCCACCTCCGCTGATGTTCATACGGCTCCGTACGGAATTCTTCTCGTTGATAGCCGAGCCAATTTCAACGTTATAGCCCGTGGCCGCCAGCGCTTGCTTATATTTATCCAGCTGATCAAAACTGCCAGCCTGTACGTCGATGCTCAATTCACCGCGCTGCCGGTTATAGTTCATGCTGCGCAAGGTGATGGCCTGCCGGTTCGGCTGCTGCATGAGCTGATAGCCAGCATCGGAGAGCAGTCCCAGGAACGTCGTCCCTCCCCCTGAGGATTGAGCCGTCCGCAACTTACCTTCCAGGCTACGGCGAATATCGGAGACCCGCCGCTCGTTCGGAAAGATGTTGAGATAGGTCGAACGCGCCTCAGCAGCGAACTCATCTGCTTTCTGCTGATAGTAATAGCCGGTACCCAAGTCGATCCCGAGTTGAACCACTAGCCAGGTCGCGGCAATCGCCAATGCGGGAACCCAACGCTTCAGGCTGGACTTGCGTTCGGAATGGACCGCGTAGCTCCCCTGACACAGATTGATCAGATCGCTCTGATGCTGCAGCGACTCGCAGA
>CAYXVO010000343.1:2458-3747 GCA_964467875.1 uncultured Pseudomonadales bacterium
GGGCTGATCTTGATGGCTTCCTGCTGCACCCGAAGGTTCTCGATCTGAGCCAGCTCCGCCAGCAACACACCATTTTCTTCGAGTTCGTCTTCATGTACGAACACCCGTAGCTGCAGGGTCGCATCATCCAGATCCAGGCGTTGAATCTTAAGCTCCATGTACTGGGCCAGATTCGCCTTGGCCATCCGCAAGCACTCTTGCGTCCCAAATCTCAGTAAGGCATGGTCGCCTTCGATACACAGACTCCAATGCAGATCCGTATAGGGCAGCACCAACGCGTCCGGATAGATCCCGCGCAGGTCATACTCCATGGATTTGGCATATTCGCTCCACACATCCATGTTCTGCCGGGGTACACCCAGCACATGGTAGACACCCTTGTCGGCCTTTTTGGAGGCTGCCAGATGCATGGTTTCGATGTCCTGCGCGATGCTTTCTTCCACCGCATACGGCAACGCCTGCTGGATATAGCGCGCCTGGCGCGCGGGAATGACCGCCCGGCAACTCACGACCGTTTGTGCCGGAACCAATAAGGTTAACCCGACATCTCTCAGGCCATTCTGCTCCAGCAGGGTTTCAATCTGACCCCGCGAGCCAACGCCAGCCGCGACGTGCTCACCATTGGGACGAAACAGCGCCCATTCCACTTCGTCCCAGTTTTCGGGCTGAAGCTCGGCAGTAGGAACGCGAATAAACAATCGAACAGACATGAGTGAACCTTATGACTCTCGGGCACCGAACATCGTAATTTGGCAGTAATTGGCCGATTGGCCGCACTACTGCGCCTTAGAGCAAAGCATGATTGTTCCCTAAGTTACCGCCGGAGGCGAGGAACTGGATCACTTGTACAGCGAATACCGCTGCGCCAGGGCAAGAGACGCCCTGCCACTTCTTTACCGTATTCACGAAATATAGTTAACACTTACCGTTCATTCCAGCACATTCACTGGCTTGGTAATCGGATATTTCAAGCTTTGATCTCGCCGGATCACCTGCACGCCACCTTGCGGGTCGCGATAAAGAATGCTGACCAGGCGACTGGTACGTCCATCAAAAATTCCGCGGGCCGTCAGTTGAAAGTACTCACTCTTCACATCCAGCAGATCGGCATGTTGCTGCACGCCTGGCGGTAAAGCGGGCTGCGAGAGGAACGCCTGCAGGGTTTCGAATCCCTTTGCCTTCTCCCGCGCTTCCAGCAACTCCTCAGCCTGCATCGGCGTGATCTCAATCGCAAGGCTTTGCAGGATTGCCGCCGGCGCTGTGTTGATGTTGATCTTATTCACCTGAGG
>CAYXVO010000344.1:0-3743 GCA_964467875.1 uncultured Pseudomonadales bacterium
CACCTTGGCGGGTTGGTGGATAAAGGTGTTCAGGCCATGCACATCGCCGGCGATCAATTGAATGGGTGCCACGATCGCCGCCATCCACATGGCCATGGAAAACATCAGCCGAGCCCGCTCGTTATCACGGTTGCGCAGGAGGTGATAAGCGCCCACGGCGCCCACCACGAAGGCCGTGGTCAGGTACGCGGCGATCACCATGTGAACCAGACGGTAGGGAAACGAGGGGTTGAAGATAACGGCCAGCCAGTCGTCCGGGACAAACTGTCCGGACTCGTTCATGGCGAAGCCGGCGGGTGTCTGCATCCAACTGTTGGCGGAGAGAATCCAGAAGGCGGAAAACAGCGTTCCGAAGGCGACCATCAGGGTCGCGAAGAAATGCAGTTTCAAGCCGACCCGTTTCAGTCCAAACAGCATGATGCCGAGAAAGCCAGCTTCCAGAAAAAATGCCGTGAGTACCTCGTAGCCCATGATCGGTCCCAGAATGGGCGCGGTCCGATCGGAAAAGACACTCCAGTTGGTGCCGAACTGGTAACTCATCACCAGCCCGGAGACCACGCCCATGCCGAAGGTCAGGGCAAAGATTTTGAGCCAGTAATTGAATACGTTGAGATAGAGGAGGTTACCGGTACGGACATAAAGCCCTTCCAGCACCGCCAGATAGCTTGCCAGGCCGATGGAGAACGCCGGAAAGATAATATGAAACGAGATCGTAAACGCGAACTGGATGCGGGCAAGCAAGGTTGCGTCAAGATTTTCCAGCATGAAGACCGTCCCTAGTGATTCGTTGTCCGCGTCCGGCTATTCATCCGCTGAACCGGACTTGTCCTGTGCCTCGGTCGCCGCCTCCCCATCAGACTCGTCGGGCTCGAAGCCCTGCACATCCTCCAGCTCGATCGAACCCTCCACCTGAGGCCGAATGGCCTGCAGAAAGGCGTTGCGGAGAATGGCAACTACCGCATTGAGCACGCCTGCCTCGGGACTCTCAAGTTCGCCAGCAATCGGCACCCGACTGGCGAAGGTATCCTGCGGCTTGTTTTCAAAGACTTCGCTGATAAACTCGGCCGCCGCCTCCCAGGCCGAACGCAACAAGCCCTGATCCTGCTCGACGACATCGGCTTGCCATTGAAAGACCTCCAGCTCCCGGATCACCGGCTTCACATAGCCGAGGATCTTGCCCTGGTCGGCGGCCATCTCCACCGCCAGGTCCATGGTGCCGGCCTGAACGTCGAGATTGGCGTAGGCATCCAAAAAATCATTTAGCGTAGACACTTTAAGGTCCGTCAGCCGCACATTCAAATCGAACTGGGGCTGTTGCGCATAGGGATCGAACCGCAGTTTCACATCCAGATCCCCCTCGGTCATGGGAATGGCCGTGCCTTCCAGGGAGGTGATCAGCGTGTCGGCGATCTCGCGGCTGTTGGTGAAATTGGTGATCTTGAGGTAGACCTCCCGCAGGTAGATATCGACGGGGGGATTGGAGGTAAAGTTGCGGAAATGAACCTCCCCTTCCTCCACCACGAACTTGTCGATCCGGATCGGGAACAGGTCCTGGATGATCTGCTGCCAACCTTTGCCCTCCTCCTTGGGTGCCTCGTCCTCCACTTCGGCATCGATGATGTTGAGCACTGGCCGCACCAGCCAGACTTCGGCCACCAGGGCACCGCGAAATAGCGCCCGCCAGTCCACCGAGAGATCGACCAGTTCGGCTTCAAAGATCGGCGTTTCTATATCCGCCGTGGTGGTCAGGATATGGACATCCTCGATCTGGTACGCCCCGCGGATCAGATGCAGATCCACTTCGCCCACCCGCCCCGTATAGCCCTCGGCTTCACTCAGCTTTTTGTTCACATACCATTGCACCGCCGATGGCAGCGCCGCGCGCACCAGCACCAACAAGACTAGCAGCGCGAGCAGTACCAGGAGCCAGCGACTCCGTCTCCAATGTGTCAAATCCATAGACCGCTCCGGGTGGATCATTCAGGCGTCTGAACATTGCTCCCCTTATTGCCTAATCATAATGAGCGCCTGGCCGGTCGCCGAGCAGTGATGCCGCACTCGGCGTGGCGCGTGACTCGCCCTGTCATTCGTCAGCTACCCGATGCCACCCTACCATGTAGAGATGGATTCACTGCGGCCGGGCAAGAGCCCTCGTGAGCGCTTCGCGCAGGAGAATGATGATGCCTTACAGCAAGATATCCGACCTGCCCACTAGCCAGGTGGATCAATATGACCATCACCAGAAAAAAGCCTTTCTCGAAGCATTCAACAATGCCTACGAGCATTACGACCACGACGAAAGCAAGGCTTTTGCGGTTGCCCATCACGCCGCCAAGATGGCTGGGGACAAGGAGCGCAGAACGCGCAAGCATTAGGCGCTTGATTGTCGCCGACCGGGCCTACAGCCGCGATGTGAGGATCAGCGATGTTTGTCGAACCGTCCGTCCGTTCTATGCGCAAAGACACTGCCACGCGCAGCGGCACTAAACGCAAAGACCACCGTAAGCGCAACAAGCGCCTCGGCCCGTTTGAAACAGAGCATCTCCGGGACCTGCTGCAGGTGCTGGCGGTGGGGCTGAAACTCGAGCCACCCGCCTATATTCAATCGATCTTTGGCCCCGTTCGCACCTGGTTTCCGCCTTATCGTCGTTCGTCCGAGCTGGCGGTGCTCGATATCTGGCGGCCCATACAGAGCCTGCACTATCTGATGTCCATCAGCGTGCCCGCGTTCAGCCATGGGCCGGGCAGGCTGGCCCGCACTCTGCTGCCCGTACCCGTGCAACGCCTGTTCTGGCGCGCAAGCTGCTATTTCCAGCAGCCAGACCCGTTCCAGTCCGTCACCTCCTTTCTGGACGAGCGCTGGTTTTTCATCAACGGCGTTGCCACCACGCCGCCGGTGGCCAAGATGAACACCGCGCTACTCAGCGGGATGTTCCACCGCCCCATTACCGGTATCTACAACGCCACCAACTCGCTGCCACTGGATCTGATCGAGTGCGCGCTGGACAAGCGGGTCAAGCTCGATCCCGACCTCAACGATCCGGCCACCATGACCGCGCCCACCTACACCGCCACCCGCGCCATTCTCAGTGCCCTGCAAGACGAACAAGTCGAGTGCGTGGTGGTCATCGCCCATTCCCAGGGCACGATCATCGCGGCCAATGTCCTGCGCGCGATTACGGGTGCCTTGCGCTTGGCCGAAACAGAAACGGAAACTGCACCCGAAGCCGTCGGTCGCGATGCCAGCGAGGCGGCGCTGGCGCGCCTGGCCTATCACTGCATGCTGCCGCAAGCCGGGCAGTGCTCGCGTCAGGAGAAGAAAAGCCAGTTGCTGGAGCAGATGAAAAAGCTGGAGTTCTACCTGTTCGCCAATTGCGCCGACCAGATGAGCTATGTGGCACCGGAGCTGGTCGAGGGGCACGAACAGCTACCCTTTATGGAAAATTTCGCCAATGAGAAAGATCTGGTGGCCCGCCTGGGCATTCTTTCGCCCCTGCGCCACAGCACGCCGCCCAAACTGAATCTGGCGGGGCCGCTTTATCTTGCCGAAGAAACCTGGGGGCATTTTCTCAGCGCCCATTATCTGCAAGCGATCCATGATCATTTGAAAGCACCCGAGCAGGTTGCCAACCCGTACCCGCCGGCGGAATCCGGCATCAGGGCCCAGCCCCGCCTGTACCAGTATTTCGCAGGCGCCCGAGCCGAACCAAGTCCGGCTTCACGCCGAAGAAGGCAGGCGACCA
>CAYXVO010000345.1:0-3741 GCA_964467875.1 uncultured Pseudomonadales bacterium
GCATTGCAGACGCCTATCAAGCGGCCAGTCTCGCAGAGGACCTGGTCGCCAGCCTCAATCAGCCATTCCACATTGGCCGCCACCAGATCCACCTGCTCTCGACTATCGGCATCGCCGTCTTCCCTGACGACGAGGAGACGCCCGACCGCATCGTACAGAAAGCCGAACAAACAATGATGCTTGCCAAAACGAGCAGTCGCGGTCAATTTCAGTTTTACATCGCCAGCGTAGATACCGAGCTCCGCGAACGCAGACAACTGGAAAAAGACCTCGGCCGCGCCTTGGCCAATCATGAGTTCTATTTGGTGTATCAGCCCCAGATCAACATGGTCACGGGCGAGGTGATCGGTGCCGAAGCCTTACTGCGCTGGAACCATCCCACCCGCGGCCTGGTTCCACCGGACATATTCATTCCCATTGCAGAGAGCAGCGACACCATCAAGGAAATCGGCGCCTGGGTATTGCGTGACGCCTGCCGCCAACTCCGCATTTGGCGCGATCAGGGTCTGGATATCAATGTTTCGGTCAATCTCTCTGCGGTGCAACTGCGCCAACGGGACCTGGTCAGCATTCTTGAACAGGCGCTAAAGGAGTTCCAGATCGAGCCAAACCAACTGGAACTGGAAATCACAGAGACCAGCTTCATGGAAAGCCTGCATGAAGCCGTGGCCACGCTCAACGAAATCCGCCGTTTTGGCGTGCGCTGCGCCGTGGACGACTTTGGTACAGGCTATTCATCCTTGAGCTATCTCAAACAGCTTCCCATCGACAAGCTGAAGATCGACAAACAGTTCGTTCGCGATCTTTTAATCGATGAGGATGACACCAGCATCGTGAATGCAATCATTCAACTGGGACGTAGCCTGAAGCTCAATGTCATTGCGGAAGGGGTCGAGACGGCGGAGCAAGCCGCCTATCTGACTGCAAATGGCTGCATCGAAGCCCAGGGCTATTTCTATAGTAAGCCGCTGTCACCGGACGATTTCCTGCAGTACTACCAACGCCACGCTGCTTGTCCTATCTGACACAACCCGCCCTACCTAACACAACCCCGCCTAGCGCTGGATTCCACGGGCGGAGAGTTTACATCTCCGCGGCTCAAGGCCGGACAGCTCACTCGAAACGGGTATAGCGCGCAAGAATCACCATTCCAGCCGCTCTTAGCGCGCCGGTCATCTGGCTTTCCCATCGCAGGACGTTCCAGTCATATTGCTCGCCTGTTAGATGCCCCCAGAGCTTAGCCACGGGCGGCAATCCTGTACGTACACGATGAATCACTAAGTGTTGATGCGTCAAAATGCGCATCACTTCATCGTCAAAGCCAGCATGCCTATAGGTTGGAGCCGAGCCTATCAGTAAACCCTGACGTGCCCCAGACTAACCTCCCACCTGCCACGTCCATTAAGCTTCGGGCACGTGACCCGCCGCAGCCTACTGCCAGCCTGCGCGCTAATCTAGAACGCGAGAACAACGCAAAAAAAAACGGGCGACCAAGTCGCCCGTTTTTTATTTGCCTGCCGTACGCTTAGCGAAGTTCAAGCGTATTCCTACGATAAAGGCTATCCAGAGCCGGCTTCTCGTGATCCTCTGAGCTCTCGCCCTTGATTTCGAGATTCAGCTCCCACAGTGAATTGTACTTGTATTCACTGGCTTCCCTGGCTGCCTCTTTGTTCCGCAAGATCGTCGGCCGCAGGAAAACCAGCAAGTTGGTCTTCTCCACCGTCCTCTGGGTACTACGGAACAAGAATCCAAGCCCCGGAATGTCGCCCAACAATGGCACCTTGCTGGTCTGGGTACGATAATTATCGTTGATCAACCCACCCAGCACGATCGTCTCGCCGTTATCAGCCAATACTGCTGTCTTGATCTGGCGCTTATTGGTGATGATGTCGGACGCTTGCGTCACCGCATCGGCAATCGATGAAATTTCCTGCTCAATATCCAACCGGACCAGATCGCCATCACTGATCGTAGGCGTAACCCGCAGCGTCAGACCCACATCCTCACGCTCAATGGTGGTAAAGGGGTTTGCCGTACCATCGGTACCGGTGCCCGTCTGCCCGGTCACGAAAGGCACGTTCTGACCGACGATGATTTCGGATTCCTGGTTATCCATCGTGATGATGCTCGGCGTGGACAGCAGGTTAGCACCCGCCGTAGTCGACAGCGCCTGAACCAGTACACCAAAGCTCAAGCCATCAGCGTTCTGCTTTCCAGCACCCAGAGTAATCCCCCCTGGAGCGGGGCCGATCAGAGTGTCACTCGCAATGGCACCCAGTACCTCAGCAATATTTCTTCCTACATTATCGAAATTAGTACCAGCCACCGGCCCAGATTCACCCGTCAGATCAGCTGCGGCCCATTGCACACCCAGACCCCGATTAAAGTTGTCGCTCACTTCAACAATGATCGCTTCAATCAGGACCTGTGCCCGGCGCACATCCAATTGG
This sequence comes from uncultured Pseudomonadales bacterium, assembly GCA_964467875.1. Lineage (GTDB taxonomy): Bacteria > Pseudomonadota > Gammaproteobacteria > Pseudomonadales > Oleiphilaceae > JAEZAA01. The sequence continues at coordinate 2,451 of CAYXVO010000345.1, forward strand.
CTAATGATCTCCATGATCTCCGGCATGGCGGAAGGATCAGCCCGGACCACCAAGGCATTCAGCCCCTCGTCGGCAAAAACCGCCATTTTCCCATTACCAGGACGGGCCGCTTGGGCACCGGCAGCACCACCAGCACTGGCGCCAGACGCGGAGCTACCACTCATCAGGCCAGTGAGCAGGTCTGCCAATTTCTCTGCATCGGCATGGCGCAGGCGAACCACTTGGGTGGCTCCGGTTGAAACAGCAGGCTGGTCCAGCTTGTAAACCAGCTCCCGAACCCGCGCCCGGAATGCGTCATCACCGCGCAGGATCAAACGGTTACTCCGCTCATCCGCCACCACGCTGTATTTGGCCGCGGCGCCTTTCTGTGCACCCTTGCCCAGCTCTGTGGGGGCAAGCTGTTCCAGCAGTTTGACCAGATCACCGACCCAGGCATCTCGCAACTGTATAACTTCCAGCTCCTGGGAGGCAGGCGTATCAAGCTCGCCTACGATGCGTGAGATCCGCTCACTGTTAGATAAATGATCACTGATGATCAGCGCATTGGCTGCGGCGACACCCGCCAGGTGGCCATACTTTGCCACCATCGGGCGCATGATAGGGACAAGCTCCAGCGCATTGGCGTTTTTAACCTGGATGACCCGTGTCACCAACTGCTCGCTGGGCTCGGAACGGAGATAGTCTCCGCTTTCGGCCAACTGCTTCGCATCATTCTGCTGGACGATCTTGATCACGCCATCGGAAGGGACCGCGGCAAATCCATGCACCTGCAGCACTGACAGGAAGAGCTCGTAAATTCCGTCCTGGCTCATGGGCGCATTGGATATGACCGTCACTTTGCCCTTGACCCTGGGGTCAATCACAAAGCTGTATCCTGTAATGTCGGCGACTTGCGTCACGAACGCCCGAATGTCCGCATCCTTCAGATTGACCTTCCACGTTTGTTCCTGGGCCACGGCAATCTGCATGCTAAGCGCCAGCCACAATGTAACCAACAAGGAGAGTGCCGCCAGCGGAGACACGAGGCCTTTCAACGTTTTGATGTCTTCGATTCGCGTTCTCATTTTGACTTCTTATATGAGTTAATTTTTACGCAAGGGGTAGCTCACCGTGAAGCGTGCCCCGCCCCGCTCGACCTCAACCTCGAGCATCTCCAGCTGCGAGAATTCCTTGATCAATTCCCGATCCGCTTTCACGTCTCCAAGCACGTGACCGTTGACAGAGCGAACAACATCGCCCTTCTGTAAGTTGAGAGAGCGCAGCATCGGATTCTGGCCGTCGTAGACATAGC
>CAYXVO010000346.1:0-3734 GCA_964467875.1 uncultured Pseudomonadales bacterium
CAGATGATCATCTACCTGGCGCGGGCGACTGCGGAGGCGGGATGGGCGCTGGGGCCCTTCATGGCGATTCTGCTGATTGCCGCCATAATCGGCCCCATTGGCCTGGGGGGCTGGCTATTTTCCGGCAAGGCCGCCATGCCCAAGTTCAGCCGCATGAACCCGTTGAAGGGCCTGAAGCGGATGTTCTCCATGAAGTCCCTGGTGGAGCTGTTCAAGGCCATTGCCAAGGTGCTGGTGGTAGCGACCATTTCCGTGTTGGTGCTTAAGGCCTGGACGCCGGATCTGCTGCAGATGGGGCGGGAGCCTATTGAGCGGGCGATGCAGCACTCAACGGAAACCGTGGCCTGGGCCTTCCTGTTGATGTCGTCGGCAATGATTCTGATTGCGGCCGTGGATGTGCCGTTCCAGATTTTTGATCATTCCAAGAACATGAAAATGACCAAGCAGCAGGTCAAGGACGAATACAAGGACACGGAAGGCAAGCCCGAGGTCAAGGGCCGGATTCGCCAGTTGCAGCGTGAAATGGCTTACCGCCGGATGATGCAGGACGTGCCCGAGGCCGACGTCATTATCACCAACCCGACCCACTATGCGGTCGCATTGAAGTACGACGGCCAAACCATGGGTGCGCCTCTGGTGGTGGCCAGCGGCACCGACCATACCGCCCTAAAGATCCGTGAAATCGCCCAGGCACACAAGGTCGAGGTGCTGAGTTCTCCCGCCCTGGCACGGGCCATTTACCACAGCACGGAGATTGGCGAGGAAGTGCCCGCCGGCCTGTACATGGCGGTTGCCCAGGTACTGGCCTATGTCTTCCAGTTACGCCAGTTCCGCAAGGGGCAGGGCCAGCGCCCCGGCAAGATGGGCGAGTTTAATATTCCCGATGAGTTGCGCCGGGACGACTAACCGGCGCTCTCTTATCCTCCTCCAAACAGCCGGCCAACGTGACCGCGGCATGCCTTCCCGTGCCTTTTCCTAAAAGCACGCGTTTATCCCCTGAGTCGGCTTATATTCTAAAAAAGAATAAATAACTAAGTTTTTATTCTTTCTTTTTTGATGCTGTTCCCTTTACTATTTCTTCCACACGCCGCCCAAGCGGATATGTGAAAAGCAACAGCGCTGACCGAACAGACGGAAGCCGAACCTGAATCATCAGACGGAGGCTTCCATGCTTCATATTCGTAATCCCCAAACATCGAGTCATCACCTGCCGCACCGGTCACGGCTGCCCGTTGCCTGGCCGCTACCGCAGTACCTGGATCCAGCGTCCAGTGCTGCACTTGTCGATGCTGACCAAGCCAGCCAGCCGGCATTCTCGCTCAAGCCCATTTATTTCAATGCCGTCAGGCAGGACTAACCGATGCTCGTGACCTTGTTGCTGGGCAGTCCCAGCCTGTATTCCCGCTCCAGTGCCCTGGCCGAATACGCCCAGGTTCTGCTGGAGCAGCGTGGAATCAGCACCAACGCTATTCGGGTTCGTCATTTCAACGCCGAAGATCTACTCCACGCTCGGTTCGACAGCCAGGCCGTGGTCGATTACATCCGCAGTGTACGGGACTCTGCCGGGTTGATCCTGGCAACACCGGTCTACAAGGCCTCCGTCGCCGGTGCTCTCAAGGTTATGTTGGACCTGCTGCCGGAGCGGATCCTGGCCAACAAGATTGTCCTGCCCCTGGTCACTGGCGGGTCGGAAGGGCACCAATTGGCCGCCGATTACGCCCTGCAGCCGGTTCTGTCGGGGTTGAAGGCGAAGCAGATTTTCAACGCGGTTTATGCCAATGATCGCCAGGTTACGCTCGGCGACCGGGGTGATCTGAGGCTGGAGGATGGACTTCGGGAGCGGCTGGAACGGGCGATTCACTTGTTTGCGGATAGTCTGCCGGGGGCTTTACCGAATAACGATCTGCACCTGTTATACGAGCGCGTGCGCAGCGCGCAGTTGAGTATCTGAGATTTCCAAAATCCACCTGACTCCACCGCCATACGGGGAGAAGGAGAGAACGATGTAAACAACAATACGCGAAAAGGAGCACTGTATGAAATTGTCCCGCCTCTGGCGCGGCCTGGTGGCCACCGCCCTCTCTTTGTCGGTGTTATCGGCTCAGGCCGACGTGAAGGAAAACACGCTGCGTGTCGGTTACCAGAAATACGGCACCCTGATCATTCTCAAAGCCCAGGGCCAGCTTGAGAAACGTCTTGAGCCACTGGGCTTCAAGGTGCAATGGGTTGAGTTTCCCGCCGGCCCGCAAATGCTGGAGGGCCTGAACGTCGGCAGTATCGATCTGGCGACTACCGGTGAAACTCCACCCGTGTTCGCCCAGGCTGCCAGTGCCGATCTGCTCTACATCGCCCATGAGCCGCCGGCCCCCCTGGGGGAAGCCATCGTGGTGCGGAAAGATTCTCCCATCAAGAGCGTCGCTGAGCTGAAAGGGAAGAAGGTCGCGCTCAACAAGGGCTCCAACGTGCACTATCTGCTGGTCAAGGCGTTGGCGGAGGCGGGACTCGGCATCCGCGACGTGCAATCGGTGTTTCTCCAGCCCTCCGATGCCCGCGCCGCATTTGATCGCGGCAGCGTCGATGCCTGGGTCATCTGGGATCCCTATCTGGCGGCCGTTGAACATGACTCTCAGGCCCGGGTGCTGAGAGATGGCACGGGCCTCGTCAGCAATCATCAATTCTACCTGGCATCTCGGGCGTTCACGACGCGCTACCCGGACATCGTCAAGCTGGTGGTGGAGGAGATCAATGCCATCGACCGCTGGGGCAAAGCCAATCCTGACGCCGTAACGGCCGCCTTGACACCGGTTTTGGGCCTGCCGGAGACCGCCGTGCGCAAAGCCGTGGAACGGTATAGCTATGGCGCCACGCTCCTAAGCCCGGAGGTCGCCAATGCCCAGCAGCAAATCGCAGATGTCTTCTACGAACTCAAACTGATCCCGAAGGGTATCCAGATCAGTAACGTCGTCTGGAGCCCGGTGACGGTCTCGAAGCAATAACAGGGTACGAAGCGTACGGTCTCGAAAAATTAGGAGGTTGATCATGAAAGTATTCTGGTTTCTGCCAACCCACGGCGACGGACATTATCTGGGTACGTCCAAGGGCGCCCGCACCGTTGATCTGGGCTATCTCAAACAGATCGCGCAAGCCGCCGACCAGCTCGGCTATGAAGGGGTGCTGATCCCAACCGGCCGCTCCTGCGAGGATCCCTGGCTGGTGGCAGCCGCACTGGCGCCCCTGACCGAACGCCTGAAGTATCTGGTCGCGGTTCGCCCCGGGGTCATCTCGCCCACGGCGTCCGCCCGCATGACCGCTACCCTCGACCGGCTTTCCGGCGGGCGCCTGTTGATCAACGTGGTTACCGGTGGCGATCCCCAGGAAGCCGCGGGTGACGGCTTGTTTTTCAGCCACGCCGACCGCTATGCCCTGACCGACGAATTCCTGAGGATTTGGCGCCAGGTGCTGGCCGGTGAAATCCTGGATTTCAAGGGAGAGCACCTGCGGGTGGAGGGCGCCAAGTTGCTGTATCCGCCCGTGCAGCAGCCGCATCCACCGCTGTACTTCGGGGGTTCCTCGCAGGCGGCCCATGAGCTGGCCGCCGAGCAGGTGGATGTGTACCTGACCTGGGGCGAACCGCCGACCCAGGTGGCGGAGAAGATCGCGGACATTCGGGCCCGTGCCGCGCGCCAGGGCCGGACCGTCCGCTTCGGCATCCGCCTTCACGTGATCGTGCGGGA
>CAYXVO010000347.1:0-3733 GCA_964467875.1 uncultured Pseudomonadales bacterium
AGGTTCTAGTAACTGGTAACTTTCCTGCGTCATTCCTTCGATCAGAAGCAGTTCACTGGCACTCTGAAAAGGCGCGTTCGCAGTACGGTACGGCGTATCTCTGCCAAGATAATTACTGTCTTCCGCGCCACCGGGGTGTTCAACCTGATCATTAGGATCCATCCACTCAATGATGGGCTCAATGCGCACATCCGTGATGCCCAACTGGAACAGCAAATTCTGGAAGAACTGGAGCGATGCCGTATTCACCTGTCCGGTTTGGAAGTTCACCAAAGTATTAAGGTTAAAGCGCCCCTGCAGGTCATCGAGCTGGCCCTCGATTGAAAACGTCGGCTCAGCGTACACGATTGCCTGCTTAAAAAGCGTTTCCTCCAGCGTATCGGTGGCGACTCCGTTCTTATCCTCTTTAAAATCTTCTACGAGCAACTGCCGCGCAAGCACCTCGACCCCTTGTGCCAGCTGATAAGCCTGGGTTTGACTCAACAGGTTCATGCTCTGATGAATCTGCAAGCGCTGGCGACTGATCATGCCCGCGGCGAGCACGCTGATCAGGGCAAAAATTAACAGGACCGCGACCAGTGCCACGCCCCGCTGCTTATGGGTCCGCATCAGTCGTCACCCCCCTCGCCTTGCTGGCCGCCAGGACTTCCCGGCGGGTTCACGCCAGTCCCGCCAGTCTCCTCACGACCGGCTATTTCGAACAGGCGGGTAATGACGCCAAATTCCTCATGTTGAATCCGGACCTCAACGGCACGCGGCAGCGTCTCATACAGCGAGTTATAGCGGCTGCCAGTTCCCTGATTCCGAGACTGCGCCATCTGCGCATCAGCGGGCCAGTATTCCTGCCATTTGTTGTCCCCATTCAGGAAACGAACCCCCACCTCCTCGACCTTATCCAACAGTTCCTGCCTGAGTGGCTGGCTATCCTGTGCGCGGTCGAGAACCCGGTAATAGTTTCGGAAGAGTTTCCCTTCATCATCCAATTCATAGCTGACCCGCTGCATCTCACTGCGCGCCTCAAGCAATGGATTACGCCAGCCAAACCGGGTCAGCTCGACTAGGTACAAAGTATTTCGGTTGCTGAGGGCAAATTCGTAATCGCCGTATTCATTGCGAACTGGGCGGGACGCCAGTTGTAGAAAGTCACGACCCAGGAACGCCATGGTGCGCTGGAGCCGTTCAAGCTTTACGCTCCTGGCTTCCATCGCCTCCTGAGTCATCAAAACGCGGGAAAACAGCTGGTAGGTGCCTACGCCGATCATGCCGGTAATGGTAATCGCGATCAGCACTTCGATAAGCGTGAAACCACCCGCCGCCCGGCGCAGAGGTGAACCACCCATAGCGTTTGAAGAGGGACTGCCAGACGTCATGCGCACTTAGCTTTCACCCACGAAACCGGACAAGCCGGCAACGAAAATAGGTTCGCTGACATTCGGTTCGCGAAGGTATACCTCCACTTCCACCCGCCGCATGGTAGCGAGCTCCGTTTTGATGACTTTTGTCATCACCAGCCACTCCCGATTGGAGTACTCAAGATCCACTTCCTTTTCGCCAATCGCCGGAAAATTAGGCTGAAGACGCAACTCGTTCAGCTTATTCTCGGCAATCCAGGTTCCAAAGGACTTGCGCTCGATCTTGCTGAAGTTATCGACAGACTGGGTAAGCACCTGCACCATGGAGACCGCACAAAAGGCAAAGATGGTGAGAGCCACCATCACCTCGATCAACGTAAATCCACGACAAACCTGGCGATGCGCCGTCCGCGGCTTCATGGCCGACTCATCGAGGCGTCGCTCTGGCGCATCACAAACGGCGGCGCTTGTCGTCATCGCTGTCACCGGGCTCTTCATAGGCGATCTCATTAATACCATCGCTGGAAATGACCAAGGCATAATCCTGATCACCTTTTACACTGAGCTGAATTCGAAATGGAGTGGATTCTCCGCTGGAAAACAACACGAATTCAGGCACCCGTGCCTCTTCCTCACCCAATTCCGTATTCTCCTTGACCGGCAACTGTGCCGCCTTCTCCTCGCGGTTAAACTCCACCACAACCCAGTCAGGAAAGCTGCGCGGGCGCATAAAATCCTGAGGCATGCCGGTCCAGGATCGCTCCTCTTCGTCATAACCAAGGAACTCATAACCTTTTTCATCAAGACCGACGCCGATCTCGATGTTCTGGTAGATCGCCTCGTCCGCCGCCATGCGAAGTACCGCGTGGAATCGCTTTGCCTCATTCGCCAGCTCACGCCGTTCGTTGCCCTGCCCAATGGAAAAGGCAACGACGCCTGCCAGCAATGCGACCAGTACCATGACCACCAGAATTTCGATCAGGGTAAAGCCCGCCTGATTTCTGGGCGCCACGGGCACTGCTCGGTCGGGATTGCGAGAATTACTCAAGGCACGTGTTACTCAAGGTTCCAGTTACCGATATCGGCATCGTCTTCCTCGCCGCCATCCTTACCATCGGCACCAAAGGAGTACAGATCGAAGGGGCCATTGGCACCGGGCGCGATGTACTGGTAGTCATTACCCCAGGGATCCTTTGGCAGGGATTTGACGTAGCCGCCCTTGTTCCAGTTCTTTGGCTCGGGAAATCCGCTTGGCTTCTGAACCAAGGCCTGCAGGCCCTGCTCAGAGCCTGGATAGCTGTGATTGTCCAAGCGATACATATCGAGCGCGTTGGCAAGATTACGAATATCCTGTTTGGCGATGGTGATACGTGCCTTATCCGCCTGCCCCAGAATGTTGGGGGCGACTGCCGCGATGAGCAGTGCCAGGATCACCATCACCACCATGATTTCGATAAGGGTAAAACCTTTGGCTTTACGCAAGTCCTTCTTTCTGAGGTATTGCTGAACTGACATAGTTGCTTCCTGTTGTGTTGACATCTTCGCTAGGTATAGCTCTTTCAAGATCAAGATCGATAGCTCTTCAAGATCGATAGCTTTTCACGATAAAGAGCTTTTCAAGATAAATAGCTCTTTCACGCCAGATAACGGATCCAGGCTAACTGGCCCTTGCCAGGCCAAATAGGTTAGCCCACCAGATTGCTCATCTGCAGAATCGGCAACATGATAGCCATTACGATCAACAAGACGATTGCCCCCATGAACAACAGCATGAAGGGTTCAAACAAGCCCACCATGGTTGCAATCAGGCCCTGCAAATCGTTGTCCTGGTTACGCGCCGTACGCTCCAGCATCTGATCCAGCTCACCACTGGATTCACCGCTGGCAATCATGTGCAGCATCATAGGCGGGAAATAGCCAGTCTGCTCCAGCGCATTGTACAAACTGCCTCCCTCCCTGACCTTCTGCGCTGCTTCACCCAACGAGGCTTTCAAGCACTCGTTGGACAACACTTCACCCGCGATTTTCATGGCGTCCACCAGCGGCACGCCACTGGTGGTCAGGATACTCAGAGTACTGGCAAAGCGAGCGGTGTTAAGACCGCGGGTCATGCGCTTCACGAATGGGATGTTGAGCATTTGCTGATGCACCCGGAACCGGAAGGCCGGTTTGCGCATCATCCAGGTGAAGGCAATTGCCCCTATCACCAGAAAGGCAAAAATATAGAAGCCATACCCCGTTACGAAACCACTGACCGCCAGCAACCCTTCGGTAAGAGCGGGCAACTTCTGACCATTGTTGATGAACACCTTGATGATGTCCGGCACCACGTAGCCAAGCAGGAACACCACAATCCCAATGGCGACCACACTTAAAATCAA
>CAYXVO010000348.1:0-1841 GCA_964467875.1 uncultured Pseudomonadales bacterium
GCCACCCCCTTGCTCCAGACGTCCCAAATCCAGCCCGAGCACCGCGGCCGGCCCAGCCGTCAACGCGGTGATCGCCTGCGCCAAGCTCAACACACCATCCGCGACCAATTGCAGAGTCAAAGGCAACAGGGTTTCCAAGCTGACCATGCCGGGTTCGGTCTCGGCAAAGGGCGCCAGCTTGGCCGCCGATTCCCGTGGCTGATGCTGCGAGCAGATTGCCTGAATCACGCCATCCCGCACGCCCTGGCGCAACGCCGCCCGATCGGCTTCGGTACGCAGCGGTGGACACAGGTGATAACGACTATCGAAGCCTTCAATGACCGCGTCAGTCCACAGCAAGTGGTGAATCGCCACGTCGGCCGTGACCGGCAAGCCTCTTTGCCGTGCCTCGGCAATCATGGCTACGGCACGGGCCGTAGAGAGCTGGGAAAAATGAGCGCGCACGCCGGTATCTTCCACCATCAGCAGCAACTGACTCACGGCAATGGTCTCGGCAAGCGAGGGTACGCCGTTCAGGCCAAGGCGGGCGCCGGTAAAGCCCTCATGCACGGTGCCATCGGCTGCCAGGGAGTGATCCTGCGGGCACAACACCACGGTCATGTCCTGGGTGCGCGCATACTCCAGGCAGCGCCGCAGGATCCGGTTGTTCTTGATCGGCCGGCGCATATTGCTGAGCAGCCGGCAGCCAGCATCCTTCAGACCGCTCATTTCACTGAGCTGCTCGCCTGCCAGGCCCTGGGTCAAGGCGCCGATTGGAAACACCCGGGCCAGTCCGACCTCGCGAGCCAGATCCCGCAGCAGTCCCGTGACGGCGCCGGAATCATTGACGGGCCCACTGTCAGGCGGGCAGCAAAAGCTCGTCACGCCGCCCCGCACCGCCGCCCGCGCCTCCGTGGCCAGGCGCGCGCGCTGCTCGGAACGACTGGTCGCCCAGAGATCAACGATCCCTGGCATGACCAGGCAACCGCCCGCCTCCAGCCGCCGCTCGGCCTGAAAGCCGGCCGGACGTGCACCGATCGCCAGGATCTGGCCATCATCAATAAATAGATCCGCAACCTGATCCAGCTGTCGGGCCGGGTCGAACAGCCTGCCGCCTACAATCTCGATCTTCATGAGCGCACCTCCGCCAGGGCCGCGGCATCGGCCACTTGCCCGCTCATGGCCATGGACATGACCGCCATGCGCACCGCAATACCGTTGGTGACCTGGTTCAAGATGACCGACTGGGGACTGTCAGCCACGGCGGAATCGATTTCCACACCCCGGTTGATTGGCCCTGGATGCATCACGATGGCGTCGGGCTTAGCCCAGGCCAGCTTCTCCGGCGTGAGACCATACAACCGAAAGAACTCACCTTCGCTCGGCAACAAAGCGGACTCCATGCGCTCTTTCTGCAAACGCAGGGTGATCACGACATCCACGTCCTTCAGCCCCTGCGCCATGTCTCGATAAACCTTGACCCCCAACTGCTCCACACCCACCGGCAGCAGCGTGTCGGGCGCAATCACGCGCACTTCCGCCGCGCCCAAGGTCCGCAATGCCTGAATCTGGGAGCGGGCCACCCGGGAGTGGAGAATATCGCCGACAATCGCCACGCACAGCGGCTCAAATGCCCCCTTGTGCTGGCGAATGGTCAACATGTCGAGCATCGCCTGGGTGGGGTGAGCATGGCGTCCATCGCCGGCATTGATGACCGCCACCTTGGGCGTGACCGTCTCCGCGATAAAATGGGGCGCGCCGCTCTGGGCGTGGCGCACGACGAACATGTCGCTGGCCATGGCTTCCAGGTTCTGCAGCATGTCCAGAAGGGATTCACCCTTGCTGGTGGCCGAGGTGCTGAT
>CAYXVO010000348.1:1851-3708 GCA_964467875.1 uncultured Pseudomonadales bacterium
TATTGAGCACGTCCGCCGACAGCCGCTTGGCCGCCAACTCATAGGTGGAGCGGGTGCGGGTGCTGGCTTCAAAGAAGAGATTGACCACGGTCTTGCCCCGTAGCAAGGGCACTTTCTTGATGGCGCGGGCGCCGACTTCGATGAAGGAATCCGCGGTATCGAGAATCTCCGTGAGCAACTCACGGCTCAGGCCCTCGATAGTCAGGAAGTGGCGCAATTGCCCGTGCCGGTTGAGCTGCAGGCTCTGCCCCGTGGCAGAGGGGTTTCCAGAGACGGTCGATGCCATAGGGCTATGTGATTCCGCGTTGGGTTATTCCGAGTCAGAGACGTGCTTGTTGCGAAGCTCCAGACTGAGCAGACCGGGCCCACGCAATTTGACTTGCTGGTCGCGATCCAGCTGCATTTGTTTACCCACCACATCCGGCTGTATGGGCAGTTCCCGGGCGCCCAGGTCGATCAGCGCGGCCAGTATGATACTGGCCGGCCGGCCATAATCAAAGAGCTCGTTCAAGGCGGCGCGCACAGTGCGCCCGCTCATGATCACGTCATCAATGAGGATGATGTGGCGGCCCTCGGTCTCGAACGGCAGGCTGGATGGGCGCACCGTTGGATTGAGACCAATGCGGGTAAAATCATCCCGGTAGAACGAAATATCCAGCTCGCCGAAAGGCTCCTGCAGCCCCAGTTTTTTATGCAGGCAATCCGCCAGCCAGACGCCGCCAGTGCGAATTCCCACCAACACTGGATCGCTCACCCCGCGCTCGGCTAGCAGGCTCTGCAAATCGACCGTCATGCGATCAAGCAGGGCTTCAACATTAATCTGAGACGTCATGGAGCTATCCTTTCTACTGAGTTAACGCGCAATAATCAGGCCGTTCCTTTGACCTAGACCGATAATTGAATGTCACAGCCTCTCTATTGCCTGCGGGCTTATCCTATTCCGGCTGCGCGCTGTGCCAGCCAGCTTTCTGTAATCAGGCTGGCCGCCAGGCCATCCACGGAATATCGGCCAAAATCACGTTCGCCACTCTGGGCCATGACGATTCCTTTCGCCTCGAAGCTCGACAGGCGCTCGTCCATCAGGTACGCCGGTTTACCGAATCGACCATGAAGGCGATTGGCAAACTTGCGTGCCCGCTGTGCAATCTCGCCCTCGGTGCCATCCATGTTCAATGGCAAACCCACCACAAAACCATCCGGCACCCATTCCGCCACCAGTCGCGCCACCTGCTCCCAGTCCGGCACGCCATCACGAGCAGCCAATGGCTTCAGCGCCGACGCCCGGCCGGTCAGGCTCTGCCCGACCGCCACGCCGATCCGCTTGGCCCCGAAATCGAACCCGAGAACACGCACCACGGGAAGCGGCTCGGATGGAACGCCAGTCTCGGCACCCATCAGGCGTGCCCAACCTGACCGCTCAGCCGATGCAGATCAACGCCGAGGCTGGCCAGGGCGGCATCGAATTTTTGTTCGGGGGCGGCGTGAAACAGAATCTCGGGGGAGGCCGGACAGGTCAGCCAGGCATTGCTGGCCATTTCCTGGTCAAGCTGGCCGGCACCCCAACCGGCGTAACCCAGGGCAATCAGGGCATGGCGGGGGGCAGCATCCGTCGCCAGAGCCGCCAAGATATCGCGTGACGTCGTCAGGCTGACGTTGTCGGTAATCGCAATGGAGGATTGCCAGTGGCCGTCTGGGTGATGCAGCACGAATCCACGATCCGTCTGGACGGGGCCACCCTCGAACACCGGTGCATCTGGTCCGCTCGTGTCCAGCTCCAGCTGCTCCAGTATTTCATGCAGGGTTAGAGTCAGCGGTCGATTGACGATGATCCCCATCGCGCCATGCTCGTTGTGATCA
>CAYXVO010000349.1:0-3704 GCA_964467875.1 uncultured Pseudomonadales bacterium
TTATCCATGATTTCGCCGATCAGCACCGGCTTGGTGATGTGATGGTTCGGCAGCATTTTCGCCACGCCGCCGGTCAGGTTTGGCACTTCCAGACCATAGATGGATTTGCGGACCTCATCGACCTTGGCGCTCCCGGCTTTCTCAACTGCCTTGGCCCAGAGATTGAAGCCGATATAGGTTGCCTCCATGGGGTCGTTGGTCACGCGCTTGTCGTTCTTGATGAACGACTTCCACTGCTTGATGAACTCCCCATTGGCCTTGGATTCAGCGCTCTGGAAGTAATTCCAGGCGGCCAGATGGCCGACGAGAGGCGTGGTATCAACGCCCGACAGCTCCTCTTCACCAACCGAGAAGGCGATGACCGGGATGCTCATGGAGGAAATCCCCTGGTTGCCCAGCTCCTTGTAGAACGGCACGTTGGCATCGCCGTTGATGGTGGAGATCACCGCAGTCTTCTTGCCAGCGGTACCGAATTTCTTGATATCGGCCACGATGGTCTGCCAGTCGGAATGGCCGAACGGCGTGTAGTTGATCAGGATGTCGTCGGCGGCTACGCCCTTGGACTTCAGGTAGGCTTCGAGAATCTTGTTGGTGGTGCGCGGGTAGACATAGTCGGTACCCGCCAGCACGAAGCGCTTGACGCTACCGCCCTCCTCGCTCATCAGGTAATCAACAGCCGGGATGGCTTGCTGGTTGGGTGCGGCCCCGGTATAGAAGACGTTCTTGGAGGATTCCTCGCCCTCGTACTGGACCGGGTAGAACATCATGCCGTTGAGCTCTTCAACCACCGGCAGCACCGACTTGCGGGAAACCGAGGTCCAGCCGCCAAAGATCACATCTACCTTCTCCTTGGACAGCAGCTCGCGAGCCTTTTCCGCAAACAGTGGCCAGTTGGAGGCAGGGTCGACTACCACGGCTTCCAGCTTCTTGCCCAACAGCCCACCTTTCTTGTTCTGCTCCTCCACCATCATCAGTACCGTGTCCTTCAGCGTGGTTTCGCTGATGGCCATGGTGCCGGACAAAGAGTGCAGCACGCCCACCTTAATGGTGTCGGCGGCTTGCGCCAGTGTCGCGCCAACGGTCAGGGCAACGGCACTCAGACCGAGGCCGATGCGCTTGCTCATGTTCTTGGATGTGCGGTCCATAAATTTTCCTTTTATTGCTCTTGGGATAGTAGGCGGCTCTTGGGCTAGTCGGAGACGCTTGGGATAGCCGGAGACGCTTGGGATAGCCGGAGACGCTTGATCGTCTGAGGGTTGATGCCCGACCCGACCATTGCACCCGATATTCCATAACATTTTTTTTATTTTGTTTTCATCCACTTACTTGATTTTCAAGGGCAAAATTCGGGGGGTTTGGCCAATCCTGGCGCACCGTTTTATCGCACTGGGCCTGCGCGTGCGCACCACAAGCAGGCAACGCGAACGCTTGCCCTGTTTTGGTTCATCTTTTTAGGTGCGGGCACCATTTCGGGGCTCCTGTTTGCGCCCTTTTGGATCACCTGCCGCCGCCATGATCCGACGGCAGGCCACGAAAATCGCGCATTTGTGCCACAACGACGGGCGAGCAACAGGATGGCACGGCTTTCGCAATCAATGGAAATATCAGTCACAACAGATGTACGAGCGCCCCATGAATGCACCGGCACAGGTCATCACTCCCGTCTCCTCGCCCACATCCCCGAGCCTCGCTCCCTATTGGGGTGCGCGGCTGCGCATCGGCATCAACCGTAGCGGCCAGCGCAGCATTCTTGAGGACGTTGCCCATGAGGGACCGCTAAGGATCCAGCGCCCGTTCTATCCGGAGGGCTCCGAACTTTGTCATCTGTACCTGTTGCATCCGCCGGGCGGTCTGGTGTCGGGCGATCACTTGCGAATCGATGCGCGCGTTGCCAGTAATGCGGGGGCGCTGATCACAACGCCGTCTGCCAGCAAGGTTTATCGCGCCAATACCCAAGGCACGCCACAGGTTCAACAAACCCGACTGGAGGTGGAGGCTGACGGTTCGCTGGAATGGCTGCCCCAGGAAACGATCCTGTTCGATCAGGCGGCCGCCGTGCTGGAAACGGAAATCCATCTGCAGCCAGCATCCCGGATGATCGCCTGGGAGTTGATCTGCCTTGGCCGCCCCCACTGCAATGAGCGCTTTGACAGCGGATTTCTGCGCCAGCGGTTCTCGGTCTGGTCGCGAGGTGTGCCCCTGTATCTCGATCATTTCTCACTGACCGGGGGCGACGCCCTGATGCAGGCTCCCTGGGGCCTGCAGGGGCTGGCCTGTGTTGGCACCGCCATCCTGGCCTGTGGCGGCATGTCGGTTCCCGCCATCAATTCCCTGGTGGATGAGCTGCGCCAGGCCGTACCCGCCAGCGATACCTTACAAGCAGCGGTAACCCGCTTGCGTTCGCTCATCGTGGTGCGTCTGCTGGGCGCCGATACCGAGGCGGCCAAGCAGGTGCTGGAGCGGATCTGGGTGCAGGCGCGCCCGGTCCTGCTGGGACGCGACGCCAGCATCCCGCGCATCTGGAATACCTGAACGGCGCCGCCCTATTCCCATGAAGGTTGAAACGCAATGGAATTAACACCCAGAGAAAAAGACAAGCTACTGATTTTCAATGCAGGCCTGCTGGCCGAGCGGCGCAAGCTACGCGGGGTCAAACTCAATTACCCGGAGGCCATCGCCTATATCAGTGCCGCCATTCTGGAAGGTGCCCGGGATGGACACACCGTCGCCGAACTGATGAGCCAGGGCCGGACCCTGCTCAGTCGGGAGGATGTCATGGAAGGCGTGGCGGAACTGATTCCCGAGGTTCAGGTGGAAGCGACCTTTCCCGACGGCACCAAACTGGTGACGGTCCACAACCCCATTCCCTAAAAGGCGAAGCCAATGATTCCCGGCGAAATCGAAACCCTGCCCGGCGAGCTGGAGCTCAATGCCGGCCAGCCAACCTTGACCCTCAGCGTGGCCAACAACGGCGACCGACCGATCCAGGTGGGTTCCCATTACCATTTTTTCGAAACCAATCCCGCTCTGCAGTTCGAGCGTGCCAACACCCGTGGCTACCGGCTCAATATTGCCGCCGGCACGGCGGTGCGTTTCGAACCCGGCCAAAGCCGCACGGTGGAACTGGTCGCCCTTGCCGGTACCCGCGCCGTTTACGGATTCCGGGGCGACATTCAGGGCGAGCTGGATTGAACGGCGAATCACAACAAGGCGACAGCGATCATGGCAAAAATTTCCCGACAGGCTTATGCCGATATGTACGGCCCCACCGTTGGCGACCGCGTGCGTCTGGCCGACACCGAACTGTGGATCGAGGTGGAGCAGGACTACACCCTCTACGGTAGTGAAGTGAAGTTTGGCGGCGGCAAGGTCATCCGCGACGGCATGGGTCAAAGCCAGGCCACGAACCAGGTGGCGGTGGACACGGTCATCACCAATGCCCTCATCCTGGATCACTGGGGCATCGTCAAGGCCGACATCGGGCTCAGAAACGGCCGGATCGATCACATTGGCAAGGCCGGCAATCCGGACATCCAGGATAAGGTCGACATCATCATCGGCCCTGGCACCGAGGTGATCGCCGGCGAAGGCCTGATTGCCACGGCAGGCGGCATCGATGCCCATATCCATTTCATTTGTCCGCAGCAGATCGAAGAAGCCCTGATGTCGGGCGTCACCACCATGCTCGGCGGTGGCACGGGTCC
>CAYXVO010000350.1:0-3702 GCA_964467875.1 uncultured Pseudomonadales bacterium
TCCACATCGACCAGGGCACTATGGGCCGCGCGGTTCATATAGCGGTTGATGGCTTTCTTCTGCTCCAGATGCAGACCGGGCGTATCCACATAAACAACCTGGACCGCGTCTTCGGTTTTGATCCCCAGAATCTGGTGCCGCGTGGTCTGCGGGCGACGCGAGGTGATACTCAGCTTTTGGCCAAGAATCCGGTTAAGCAATGTCGACTTGCCGACGTTTGGCCGCCCCACAATTGCGACATAACCGGTCCGGCTCTCTGCCATGTCCGGCCCCTTGCGGCCTGATTCGTCATGACCTTGGGATGAATCACTCATAACTTGTCCTCAACGCCAAGAGCGGCCAGTGCGAGTTGCGCCGCCTGCTGCTCGGCAAAACGGCGACTGGTGCCTGTGCCGCAGGTCGCCTCGGTTAAGGCTTCAACCACACAGCGCACATGAAAGGTTTGAGCATGCGCCTCGCCGTCAATGGCTGTCACATCGTAGCGAGGCAAAGCCAACTGGCGAGATTGCAGATACTCCTGCAGCTTGGTCTTGGGATCCTTGAGCGTATCTTTCAGACTCAGCACCGCCAGGCGGTCGGCATACCACTTCAGGATCCGCTCGCGACAACTCGCAAAGCCCCCATCGAGGTAGATCGCCCCGATCACCGACTCAAGTGCATCCGCCAAAATGGACTCGCGGCGAAAACCACCGCTCTTGAGCTCGCCACTGCCGAGGCGTAGATAGTCGCCCAAGGAAAACTCGCGGGCAATCTCCGCCAGTGTCACCCCTTTCACCAGACGCGCCCGCAAACGGCTCAACTGACCTTCCTTGGCCTGCGGGAACTGCTGAAACAGGGCTTCGGCGATGACAAAATTAAGAATCGAATCCCCCAGGAACTCGATGCGCTCATTGTTCTGCCCGCCAAAACTGCGGTGGGTCAAGGCCAATTCGAGCAGGCCGTCATCTTTGAAGCGATAACCGAGCTGTTTCTGCAAATGAGCGGCGTTAGTCACGTTTGGCTTCAATCTCAAAACGATTCTTGAATGACACAATCGCGTCGATGTTCTTCACTATCGGTGTCCGGACTTCATAATCAGCTATAAGGTGCATACGCCCCTTGTCGCGAGTGATCACCAGGTGCTTCGTGTCGAAGTCACGCACCCCATTGACAGTCAACTGATTCTGAACCTTGCTGACAATCTCTCGATCCGACATCCGCTCGGCGTTATCCGACTGCGCGACCTGCTCGAGCGCCTTGGAGATGGTCCAGTTATCCATATACAGCGGCAGCAGCGTGAAAACCAGGGAGAGTATGGCCACCCCCAGCAGCAACACAACCATCATGCTGATCATTGACACGCCAGACTGCTTCTTATTCATACGACCCCTTCCTATCGATCCAAATCCGGCACGGCCTGACTGATCCAGACCTGATTAGCTGCCTTCATCCGACTCAAATTACTCAATGACGCCGACCCGGGAGAACGTCGGCAGAGAGAATATCGGCTTCCAATGCATCCAGATCGCGAATGCCTTGCCGACGACATTCTCATCTGGCACGAACCCCCAGAAACGGCTGTCGTTACTGTTATCGCGGTTGTCACCCATGACGAAATAATGTCCCTGTGGCACCACCCACTCACCCTCACCCCGACTGCTGGGCGCCCCGGCCGTTTTCATGATGGCATGGGACGCCGATCCCAGATGCTCCTGGAAAACGGAAAAAGGAGGATTCGTGGATTGCGGTTGCTCTTCAACCCGCTCACCATTTATGTATAGCACCTTATTCTCATAGCGGACGACATCCCCTGGCTCGCCCACAACCCGCTTGATGTAGTTGGTGCGGTTATCTTCCGGATACCGGAACACCACCACCTCACCCCGCACCGGATCGCTGACCTCGATCACCTTGCTGTTGAGCACCGGCAGACGGATGCCGTAGATAAACTTGTTAACCAGAATAAAGTCTCCATCTTCCAGCGTTGGCAACATGGACCCCGACGGAATCTGGAAAGGCTCGACCAGAAAAGAGCGCAGCACCAGCACGATGAACAGGACAGGGAAAAATGAGCGGGACATTTCCACCAGCGCCGGCTCCTTCGGCCGCTCCGCCTGGCCATCGCCGCTCGCGCTGCCTTCGATACCAGGCGTCGCCAACCGCCGCCGGGGCGCCAAGATCAATGCATCCAGCAACCACACAAGACCGGTGACCAGGGTAGCCACGGTAATGACCAAGGGGAAATCTATATTCATCGTCCTGAACCCTATTTCTTAAAACGGAAAAGCGCCGCAAAAGGAGTCCGCGGCGCTTAAGCTATCGATCTGGAGACGCGTACGTGCGATGGAGAGGATTACTTATCAACGCGCAACACGGCCAGGAAGGCTTCCTGGGGAATTTCCACCCGCCCCACCTGCTTCATGCGCTTCTTGCCTTCCTTTTGCTTCTGCAGCAGCTTCTTCTTACGCGAGACATCACCGCCATAGCACTTGGCCAGTACGTTCTTACGCAGCGCCTTGACCGTCGCGCGTGCAATGATCTGACCGCCAAGCGCCGCCTGAATCGCCACATCGAACATCTGGCGCGGAATCAGTTCCTGCATTTTTTCCACCAGCGCACGTCCCCGGTATGCCGCGTTGTCTCGATGCACGATCACAGCCAGGGCATCGACCTTCTCGTTGTTGATGAGAATATCCAAACGCGCCAGGCGGGCCGGTTCGAAGCGAATGAAATGGTAATCCAGCGACGCGTAACCCCGGCTGACGGATTTCAGACGATCAAAGAAATCCATGACTACTTCGTTCATGGGCAGTTCGTACGACAGGGCAACCTGGTAGCCCAGAAACTGCATGTTCTTTTGCACGCCACGCTTTTCGATACAGAGACTGATCACGTTGCCCAGGTATTCCTGGGGCACCAGAATGTTGGCCTCCACAATCGGCTCGCGCATCTCTTCGATAACGCCAGGATCGGGTAGCCTGGAGGGGTTGTCGACCTTGACCACCTCATTACGCTTGGTGACGACCTCAAACACAACCGTCGGCGCGGTGGTGATCAGGTCCAGGTCGTATTCACGTTCCAGCCGCTCCTGGATAATCTCCATGTGGAGCATGCCAAGGAAGCCACAGCGAAAGCCGAAGCCGAGTGCATCGGAGCTTTCCGGTTCGAAAAACAGCGAAGCGTCGTTCAGGGTCAGTTTGTCGAGTGCATCCCGGAAATCTTCGTAGTCGGACGAATCCACTGGAAACAGGCCTGCGTACACCTGCGGCTGAACTTTCTTGAAGCCCGGCAAGGACGCCACCTCTGGCGTCTTCGCCAGGGTGATGGTGTCGCCCACCGGCGCCCCGTGAATGTTCTTGATACCGGCGACCACGAAGCCAACCTCACCCGCCCGCAGCACGTCGGTCTCGCTCCGCTTCGGCGTAAATACGCCAATGGAGGTCGCACCTTCCACGACACCGGTGGACTTGATCAGAATCTTGTCGCCCTTGCGCAAAGTTCCCTGCTTGACCCGTACCAGCGAGATCACGCCCAGATAGTTGTCGAACCAGGAATCAATGATCAGGGCCTGCAGTGGTGCATCCACATCGCCCTGGGGCGGTGGAATCTTCTGGATCAATTGCTCCAGCACTTCGTTCACGCCCAGACCAGTCTTGGCGCTACAGCCAATCGCATCCTGGGCATCGATACCAATGATTTCCTCGATTTCCTTCTTGACCTTGT
>CAYXVO010000351.1:0-3696 GCA_964467875.1 uncultured Pseudomonadales bacterium
GCAGGGGATAGGTGCCTTCCTGTTCAATCGGGTTCTGGGTGGCCATCACCAGAAACAGGCGCTCCAGCGGGATGGTCCGGCTACCCACGCTGACCTGGCGTTCGGCCATGGCTTCCAGCAGGGCGGACTGTACCTTGGCCGGTGCCCGGTTGATCTCGTCGGCGAGAACCAGGTTGTGGAAAATCGGGCCGGGCTGAAACTGGAAATTGCCGGTCTCTGGTCGATAGATCTCGGTGCCGGTGATATCGGCCGGGAGCAGATCGGGGGTGAACTGGATCCGCTGGAAATTGCCTTCCAGTTTGCGCGACAGGTCTTTGATTGCCTTGGTTTTGGCAAGCCCCGGTGCCCCTTCCACCAACAGGTGACCATCGGCGAGAAGCGCAATCAGCAGGCGCTCGACCAAGTGCTGCTGGCCAATGATATGTTCGGACAGGTAATGCTTGAGCTCCTGGAAGGCCGCTTGGTGCTGCATGGGCTTGTATTCCTTCTGATCTTTGTTTTTGCTTGGACAGGGTTCAGCTGGCAGTGCTTAATCGACGGTTCTTAATCGATCTCGCTTAATTGACCGCGCTTAACGGGGTTGCCGGGGGAATCGCTGTGGCCGATTACTGATGTAATCCTTTGTTCACTTCCCTGGCAAAAGGTTCCGCTAAGATGCGGGCAGTACCGCAAAATGCAATGGTATGACTATGCTTAGTAAGTAATAGCTAACCAAGCTTAGTAAGTAACAGCAAGCGAAGCTTAGTAAGTGACAGCTAATGAAACGGTACCGCTTGCATCCGGTTATCCCCGACAGGAGACGCCATGACATTGATCGATACCGAGGATAAGCAACAATTCCTCAAGCTCCTGGACGCTGAATTCGAGCGTAAACTGGCGCCCGATCAGGCCCGGCAGATGAGCGTCTTCGCGCGGGCATTCTTCGAAACCATTCCGTTGGAAGAAATCCGTAGCCGCCGTGTCGCGGATGTCTACAGTGCCATCCTGGCCTCTTGGCAATTCGTGCAGGAACATCAGCCGGATCAGCCCAAGGTCCGTGTTTTCAATCCCATCCTGGAAAATCATGGCTGGCAGTCGACCCATACGGTCGTGGTCGTGCTGCACCCGAACATTCCCTTTTTGATGGACTCCGTGCGCATGGCGTTGAATCGCCAGGAGCTGACGGTCCATACGATCTTGCACGGAATTCTCTGTGTGGAGCGTGACGCACAGGGCAAATTGGACAAACTCCTGCCGAATTGTGTCGGTACCAATCCCTTGCTGGCGGAAGCTCTGCTGTACTTCGAGGTGGACCGCCACAGCGATCAGGCGGATCTGGATGCGCTTCGCACGGCCCTGGAGGCGGTGTTGGCCGAGGTGCGCGTGGCCGTGCGGGACTACGAGCTCATGCGTCAGCGTATTGCCGAATCGATCGACGGATTGGCACGTACCGCGGAGCAGTCGGACCAGACTGTCGCCGAAAGCGTGGAGTTCCTGCGCTGGATGGCCGATGACCACTTTACCTTTCTCGGCTACGAGGAATATGACCTGGTCGACGCCGGGCGGGGAATGCAGTTGTCTCGGCGGGCAGAGTCCCGGCTCGGCATCTTGCGCCGCCAGGATGATTGGCCGGATGAAGTGGATCTGGAGCGGTTGCCGCTCACGGGGCGCGATAAACTGCTGGGCCCCGATCCCCTGATCTTCGCCAAGGCGCCGGAGCGTTCACGGGTGCATCGTCCGGCGTACCCGGATCTGGTGTCGGTCAAACGGTTCAATGCCGCCGGCGAAGTGGTTGGGGAGTGCCGGTTTCTGGGGCTGTATACGGCTACCGTATACCAGCAGAATCCGAAGCAGATTCCGCTGGTCAGGCACAAAGTCGCCGGCGTTATGCGCCGGTCGGGTCTGGAATTCAATGATTACGCCGGGCGCGAGCTGGAGCAGATCATCACGGTTTATCCACGGGATGAGTTATTCCAGATGACAGAGGACGAGCTGTTCAACGTAGTGCTGGGCATTCTCAATATCCAGGAGCGGCGGCGTATCCGGCTGTTTTTGCGCGAGGATATCTTTGGCCAGTTTGTCAGCGCGCTGGTGTTCGTGCCCCGCGATATCTACAACACCGATATCCGGGTCAAGATGGCGGCCGTGTTGAGCGAGGCCCTGGACGCCTCGGACCTGGAATTCACCACTTATTTCTCCGAATCGATTCTGGCACGCACCCTGTTCGTGTTCAGGGTTTCGCCGCTTGCGCAGCGCCACCTGAATGTCCGGGAGCTGGAACACAAGATCCGCACCATCGCCCAGTCCTGGCAGGATAGCCTGCGCGAGGCACTCTACGAAATTCATGGCGAGGAGCGCTCCAACCAACTGATCCGCCAGTACCAGCACGCCTTTTCGGCCAGTTATCGCGACGTGTATTCAGCCCAGCGCGCGGCGATCGATGTTGGTTACCTGGAGGAGTTGGGGGATGACAATCGCCTGGCGATGAGTTTCTATCGGGCCATTGAGGAAGATCAGCGGATTCTGCACCTCAAGTTGTTTCATGTTGATACCCAATTGCCACTGTCTGACGTGCTCCCCCTGTTCGAGAACCTGGGGTTGCGGGTCATGGGCGAGCACCCGTTCAAGACGGTGGATGCGCAGGGCCGGGTTGTCTGGATCCATGATTTTTCATTGCGCAGTCATGACAGCCGGGTCATTGAGTTCAACGAGATCCGCCATCACTTCGAGGAGCTGTTTGCCAAGGTCTGGGACGGTGAATCGGAGAATGATGGTTTCAACCGCCTGGTGCTGGCGGCCGGGTTCAACTGGCGTCAGATCGCGCTGCTGCGGGCCTACGCCCGTTACATGCGCCAGATTCGGCTGAGCTACAGCCAGGACTTTATCGCCGCCACCCTGGTGACGCATGTGCAGGCATGCCGCCTGTTGGTCCGGCTGTTCGAGGCGCGCTTCGACCCGGATCAGTTTCAGAGCATGGGACATTGTTCCGCCGTGCAGAAAAAGCTGGAAGTAGAGCTGAGCACGGCGCTGGATGCGGTGGAGAACCTCAGCGAGGACCGGATCATCCGCCGCTACTTCGACCTCATTCGCGCGACCTTGCGCACCAACTTCTATCAGGCGGACGAGCAGGGACGGTGCAAGAATTATTTCTCGTTCAAGCTGTGCTCGGCCGATGTTCCGGAAATGCCGTTACCGGTACCGCTCTACGAAATCTTCGTGTACTCGCCGCGGGTGGAAGGCGTGCACCTGCGCAGTGGCAAGGTGGCGAGGGGCGGGCTGCGCTGGTCGGATCGCTTCGAGGACTACCGCACCGAGGTCTTGGGTCTGGTCAAAGCCCAGCAGGTCAAGAATGCGGTGATTGTGCCGGTGGGGGCCAAGGGAGGCTTCGTGGCCAAGGCCCTGCCGGAAGGTGACCGGGAGGCCTGGATGCGGGAGGGCATTGCCAGTTATCGCACCTTCATACGTGGGCTGCTGGATATTACCGATAATCTGCACGGGGCCGAGGTGGTGGCACCGCCCTCGGTGGTGCGTCATGACGGCGACGACACCTACCTGGTGGTGGCGGCCGACAAGGGCACCGCCAGTTTCTCCGATATCGCCAACGAGCTGTCGGCGCAATATCAGCACTGGCTCGGGGATGCCTTTGCCTCCGGTGGCAGTCATGGCTATGACCACAACAAGATGGGCATCACCGCGCGTGGCGCCTGGGTCTCGGTA
>CAYXVO010000352.1:0-3689 GCA_964467875.1 uncultured Pseudomonadales bacterium
GATCGGGGACCGCTACCAGTATTCGCAGCAGGGCGGCCTGTTCCGCGGCAGCGACGAGATCAGCCGCGCGGAGCTGATGGCTGCTGGCTACACTGGAATCCCGCGCGACATGACCATGCACATGCACATGCTGGATCTGATGTATGCGCCGACGGACTGGCTCAATCTGATGCTGATGCCCCAGTACATGGAAATGGACATGAGCATGGAGATGGTCGTGGACATGAGTGCGGGTGGCGATCACGGCGGGCATGGGGCAGGTCATGCACCGGGTCGTCACGAGCATGGCAGCTCTGGCTTGGGGGACACCGTCGTGGCGGCCCTGCTGCGCCTGTATGGCCTGGGTGACCATCAGATCCATGCGGGGCTCGGCTTTAGCGCACCCACCGGCGACGTCGACCGCAAGAACAGCGACGGCACCATGGTGCATTACGGCATGCAGCTGGGATCGGGCACCTGGGATTTTCTACCGACTCTGACCTACACCGGCCGCCACCAGGCCCTGACTTGGGGCGCGCAACTGGGCGGCGTGTTTCGTATGGAAAGCGAGAACAAGCGTGGCTTCAGCTTTGGCGACCAGTACCGGGCGACTGGCTGGACCGCCTATCGGCTGGTGGACTGGGCGAGCCTGTCGTTGCGCCTGCAGTACAGCAAGGAAGAGGACATTCGGGGTCATTACGACCGTCCCCATAACCACAGCAGCCCGGGTGACCGTCAGGAGAACTATGGGGGTGAGTTCTGGGACCTGGGCATTGGGGTGAACACGGTGGTGACTGGCGGTGCGCTGGCGGGCCAGCGGCTCGGCATCGAATGGCTGGAGCCGGTGGCGGAGCATTACAACGGCTATCAACTGGGACGGGATGGGACGCTGGCGGTCAGTTGGTCGCTGGCGTTCTGACGAGGCGCTGCAAGAGGCGGCCCGGTCAGCTGTCCTGTTCGTAACCCCACAGGCTGGCCAGGGTCGCCTTGGGCCAGATAGAGGGAAACACCCGCTCACGCATCTCAAAGTCATGGTCGCCGGGGTCGCGCTTCAGCGGAGTGACGTACGGGTTGCCACCTTTCGCCAGCACCGCCTTGAGCACGGGTTGCTGGGTACCGGTGCCGCGCCGGATCACGATGGCGGTCTCGCCATTGCTTAATTGGACGAAGGTGCCGGGCGGGTGCTCCGACAGCGTCATGTTCAGGGCGTCCAAGAGGGTGCGTTGGGACAGCACCAGCGCGTCCTCGCGAATCTTCCGCAGGGCTTCGTAGGGGTGAGAGCGGCGCCGATAACCCCGGGCCGAGACCAGCGCGGCATAACGCTCCACCAGCGCGACCACCTGGGCTTCCAGCAGAATCTGACCGTCGCGCAGGCCATTGGGGTAGCCCGAGCCGTCCGGTCGCTCGTGGTGCTGCTCAACGATCTGCAGCCAGAGTGAATCGACGATGCCGACCCGTTGCAGCATGGTGGCGCTGAGCGCGGGGTGTTTGTTGATGATTTCCCGCAGGCGCGGCGTCAGGGCGCTCGCCGACTGATTCAGCTTTTCCTGATAGGGCATCAGCGCCGCATTGGCCGACACGGCGGCCGCCACCAAACTCCAGGTGCGGCTCTTGTCGAAATCCAGCTGGCGTGCGATCAGCCTGCTCAGGACGCCATAAAACAGCGCCAACTGGGTCGGCGTCGGTTGGGTGGCGTTGTAATGGATAAAGCCGAGGCTGGCGTCGGGGTCGCCGTCACAGGCGTCGATCAGGTCGTCGACCAGCTTGTGCAGGATGACGATGCCTTCCGGGCGCTGCTGGCTGACGATGTCATAGGATTTCTGCAGATCGAACAGCCAGCGTTGATGATCGGCAAAGGGATTCACCCGTTTGCCGCCCTGTTCGGAGTCTGGTGCTTGCGCCTTTTCGTGTTCTTCGTCGAGGGAGCGTGCGACCTCTTCAGGTACGAACATGCCATAGAGGATCAGCTTTTCCAGCTGTGTCTCCGTCTCGACCACGGACCCCCTTTCCAGCATTAATTGCCCAGACTGGCTATACACTGGCCACGGCAGTGCTTCGCCCACTCTGACGGTGGAATAGCGGACACGTTCAAGTTTCGGAGAATTAGACATGCTGGACCAGCTTGCTTCGGACGTCACGATCGGTAGGAATTGCCACGAATGCCATAGCACCTACTAGTTTAGTCGGAAATTAGCAGGACGTCATGAACGGGTACGTTTGTATTGTAAGCGGGGCGGCCGTTGTATGTTCATCACCAATCCTCCGCGTTCAGGAAGGATCATCTTTCAATACGACACTGAAGTACCCGGGCGAGTAGTTTGGCGTGACAGCTAGAACAGGATACGATTGGCGGCGCCATGGAAGGAGCGCCTTAACGAAAACCTGTCCAAATAGCATGTCTTTTTAGCGATGGACCCATGGTAGTGAGTAACAAAACGTTTATGAGGGAATGGGATATGGAATGTCCGAACATCGGAAATATAAAATTTTCCACCACCAGCATTGATGCAATTGAAGATATCCGGCGCAGAGCGGCACTGAGTGAAAAACTGGTCAAATTTATTGGCGCGGCTCATGTTCTGAACATATTTTTTGGCAATGGAATGCTGGAGGCGACCTACTCGCTATACTCCACCGACTTTGAGCTCATGGCCGATGGCATGAAGTCGGTACAGATCATTGTCCGGGGCAGAATCATAAGGATCGCGGAAGAAACCTATTTAATGGTTTCGGATCACAAGGAAAAGCAGTTCTGGCGGGCCGTTGCGTCGGGATGCAGCCTTCACTAAAGGAGTTATGTGATGAAAGTGTTTTATCTGCTCGCGGTGCTCTTCTTATCTGCCCTGGGTCAGGCGAAAGAGAAGACTCTGACCGCGACTGAACTTGAAGCCTTTGCGAGAGCAAACAACGAATTCAATGGTAGCCTGGTAAATCTCACAAACAGGGAAAAGGACTGTAAAGAATCGGCAACCATTCTTCCTGCCAGCACCTTTCAGGGCTTAAATATACGCGCAGCTGAGAAGAAAACAGCCCTTCGTTATTACTATCTCAAGGCTTCCGCTGACTGTTCGGACACAGCCTTGCGAGACTATCTGCTTTCGTCCGCGGTATTAGCCGCCATGCTTTATCTGGTGGACCCAGACCGAGCCAATACACTGCAAGAGAGTCATGAGCTGATCTTGGACACGCAGGTCCGGCTGCTTCAGGCGGGAATCGAATATGAACGGCTGGACGACGGACTGAGGGCGTCGCTTGAAAGGATTCGTGACCTGAAAAAACCTTTCAAGCTGATCGAATCGTCCGACGCCCTAGGACTGAAGTGAGACCCTTTGTGCCGGTTTGCACCGGCACCACCCCGCACGAGAATATCTAAGTTCCCCCCAAGCCATAGGAATGGCTTGCCAACAGGCTTGGTGCGATCTGGTTCAGAGGGTAGGATAGGCCGCACGATTGTTGTGGTTTCGCCAGGAAGTACCCGCCCCATGTTCGAACAAACCTTCAAAAATATCGACGATGTTCTTTGGAAGGAGGCCGGTTGCGCCTCCGAGCTCGATTACACCGAACAGACCTCCTGGATGCTGTTTCTCAAGTACCTGGACGACCTGGAGCAGGAGCGGGCCATGGAAGCCGAGTTGGTGGGGCGGCCCTATGAATTCAGCATCGACGAAGCCCATCGCTGGTCCCGCTGGGCGGCGCCAAGGAGCGCCGAC
>CAYXVO010000353.1:0-3657 GCA_964467875.1 uncultured Pseudomonadales bacterium
GTCCGGTCTCAAGCGACCCCAGGCAACCCAGCTCACCTTCAACGGAAACACCGCAGGCGTGGGCCATCTCGACCACCTGGCGGGTCACCCGTACGTTATAGTCGTAATCCATCGGCGTTTTGCCGTCGGGACCCAGGGAGCCGTCCATCATCACCGAGGAGAAACCCAGCTGGATGGAACGCTGGCAGACCGTCGGCGACGTGCCATGATCCTGATGCATGACCACCGGAACGTGGGGAAACTCTTCCACCGCCGCCAGAATCAAATGACGCAGGAAAGGTCCGCCAGCATATTTACGGGCTCCGGCGGAGGCATGCACGATCACTGGGCTGTCGGTTTTGTCCGCAGCTTCCATGATTGCGCGCATTTGTTCCAGGTTGTTTACGTTGAATGCCGGTACGCCATAACCCTGTTCGGCGGCGTGATCCAGCAGTTGACGCAAGCTGATAAGTGCCATGTTCTAACCCTTTTCCAGATTCTCGATTCCTGACAGCGCAGCTCAGGCGCCACGCTCTTCCAAAACGGCAACTGCGGGTAATTGCTTGCCTTCAACAAATTCCAGGAAGGCGCCACCACCGGTCGAAATGTAGGAGATACGACTTTCGATTCCGTACTTGTCGACGGCGGCCAGTGTATCACCGCCCCCGGCAATGGAAAACGCATCGCTTTCCGCAATCGCCTGGGCCAAAACCTGGGTGCCGTGGCCAAACTGGTCGAATTCAAACACACCCACCGGCCCATTCCAAAGAATAGTCTTGGCTTTCTTCAAAAGTTGAGCAAACGCCTGAGCGGTTTGCGGTCCAATATCCAGAATCATTTCTTCATCGGCAACGGCATCAACATCCTTGGTAACCGCCGTCGCCGTGTCGGCAAACTCAGTCGCCACCACCACGTCCGTGGGCAGGGGAATGCTGACTTTTTCCATTAGCGCCTGGGCCGTCCCGAGCAGGTCGTGCTCGCACAGGGATTTGCCAACCGGCTTACCCGCCGCGGCCAGAAAGGTATTGGCAATACCGCCACCCACGATCAGTTGGTCGCAGATTCCCGCCAGGGAGTTCAGCACGTCGAGCTTGGTGGAAACCTTGGAGCCGGCCACGATGGCCACCATGGGCCGCGCCGGATTGCCCAGGGCTTTGCCCAACGCATCCAATTCCGCCGCCAGCAGGGGGCCGGCACAGGCGATGGGGGCAAACTTGGCAACCCCATGGGTCGAGCCCTCGGCGCGATGGGCGGTGCCAAAGGCATCCATGACGAAAATATCGCACAGCGCCGCATACTGCCGTGCCAGCTCATCGTTATTCTTCTTCTCGCCCTTGTTGAAGCGGACGTTTTCGAACAGCACCAGATCGCCTTCTTCCAGCTGAAACTCGCCCTTCAGATAACTTTTCAGCAGAGGCACTTCGCGCCCCAGGGCCTGCCCCAGATAATCCGCCACCGGCTTGAGGGAGTGCTCCTCCGCATAAAGCCCTTCCTCCGGCCGTCCCAGGTGGGACATGACCATGACCTTGGCGCCAGCCTTCAAAGCCAATTCAATCGTGGGCAGCGCAGCCTTGATCCTGGCATCGCTGGCAACCTTGCCGTTCTTGATCGGCACGTTCAAATCTTCCCGGATCAGCACGCGCTTGCCGCGCAGGTCCAGACTGGTCATCTTCTTGATCGTCATAGCGTCATTTCCGTTTGCGTTTCAGACAGAAAAATCTCATTAAACAGAAGGGCCCTTGGCAGACAACGGCTTCTCGTCAGATATCAAGGGCTCTCATCAAAAAAGACTCTCGTCAGACATCGGATTCTCGTCAGACAGACAGATCCTCGTCAGACAAACTCGTCGCGGGCGCCTGCGCACACCGCTCAAGCCAGACATGAGCCACGTCCAGCATACGATTGGCAAACCCCCACTCGTTATCGAACCAGGCCACCACTTTTACAAGCCGCTGACCGCTCACCTTGGTTTGTGAGCCATCGATGATCGACGAGCGGGCATCATGAATAAAGTCGCAGGATGCCAGCGGCTCCTCGGTATACCCCATCAATCCGGGAAACCGCTCCTGGGCGGCGACGCGCAACAGAGCGTTGACCTCGGCCACGTCGGTAGCCCGCGCCACACAGACGCTCAGGTCAATCAAAGACACATTAATGATGGGCACCCGCAAGGCGTTGGCCTCGAGCCGCCCCGCCATCTCCGGCAGTAAGCGCTCAATACCCCGGGCCAGCCCGGTGTTCACAGGAATGATAGACTGCAGGGCACTGCGTGTGCGGCGCAGATCATGGTGATGGTAGGCATCGATGACCGGCTGGTCGTTCATCGCCGAGTGCACCGTGGTCATCACGCCCCGCTCCACCCCCAGGCTCTCGTGCAGAACCTTGAGCACCGGCACGATGCAGTTGGTGGTGCAGGAGGCATTGGAGACGATCCGGTGGTCCGCGCTCAGAGTGTCATGATTGATGCCGAACACAATGGTGGCATCCACGTCTGCTTCCGCCGGCTGGGAAAACAACACCCGCCGCGCGCCGCTGCGCAGGTGCTTGTCAGCCGTGGCCCGATCACTGAAGGCACCGGTGCACTCCAGCACCAGATCCACGTCCAGCTCGGCCCAGGGCAACAGCCCCGGGTCCGGCTGGTTGAGCACCCGAATCGCGTCGCCGTTCACCAGCAGATGATCCCCCTCAATGGCCACTTCCCCCTGGAAGCGGCCGTGGGAGGTGTCATAGCGGGTGAGATAGGCAAGCGTGTGGATATCCGCCAGCTCGTTGATCGCGACCACCTGCAGACCATGGCGGTCACGGGACTCGTAGAGCGCCCGCAACACGCACTGACCAATGCGGCCATAACCATTGATTGCGATCCGATAGCTCATCGCCTTACCGGCACTCCAGCGTCATGATCAGTCCAGCAGTTCCGCGGCAACATCCAGAATGCTGTCAACGGTGAAACCGAACTCCTGGAACAGCTGGTCAGCGGGTGCCGACTCACCAAAAGTCCGCATACCGACAACCCGACCATCGATACCCACGTACTTGTACCAGAAGTCTTCATGGGCGGCTTCAATGGCAATCCGGGCCGTCACATCCAGCGGCAACACCTGCATCCGGTACGCCATGTCCTGACGTTCGAAGACATCCGTCGACGGCATGGACACTACGCGCACCTGGCGGCCATCGGCTGTCAGCTTCGCCGCCACGTCCATCGCCAGGCCCACTTCCGAGCCGGTGGCGATCAAGATGAGTTCGGGCGTGCCCTGGCAATCCTTCAGGATATAGCCGCCACGCTCGACGTTACGCACCTGCTCGGCGCTACGAGCCTGATGCGGCAGGTTCTGGCGGGAGAAAATCAGCGAACTTGGTCCATCCGTGCGCTGCAGCGCGGCCTTCCAGGCCACGGCGGATTCCACCGTGTCGCAGGGACGCCAGAGGCTCATGTTGGGAGTCATGCGTAGGCTCGCCAACTGCTCGATCGGCTGGTGGGTCGGGCCATCTTCACCCAGACCAATAGAATCGTGGGTAAAGACATAAATGACGCGCTGCTTCATCAGCGCCGCCATCCGCACCGCATTGCGGGCATATTCCATGAAGATCAGGAAGGTGGCGCCATAGGGCACAAAGCCGCCGTGCAGGGCTATGCCGTTCATGATGGCGGCCATGCCGAACTCGCGCACGCCA
>CAYXVO010000354.1:0-2171 GCA_964467875.1 uncultured Pseudomonadales bacterium
AATCCGGCTTCGTGGAAGATACCCTGGCCGCCTTCAAGGGCCGCACCATTCACACCTACCACACGGAAGGGGCCGGCGGCGGCCATGCGCCGGACATCATCAAGGCCTGCGGCGAACTCAACGTGCTGCCCTCCTCCACCAATCCGACCCGGCCTTATACGGTCAATACGGTGGACGAACATCTGGACATGCTCATGGTTTGTCACCACCTGGACCCGGCCATTCCCGAAGACGTGGCCTTTGCCGATTCCCGCATCCGCAAGGAGACCATTGCCGCCGAGGACATCCTGCATGACCTGGGTGCCTTCAGCATGATCTCGTCGGATTCCCAGGCCATGGGCCGGGTGGGTGAAGTCGTCACCCGCACC
Source organism: uncultured Pseudomonadales bacterium (assembly GCA_964467875.1). Lineage (GTDB taxonomy): Bacteria > Pseudomonadota > Gammaproteobacteria > Pseudomonadales > Oleiphilaceae > JAEZAA01. The sequence continues at coordinate 369 of CAYXVO010000354.1, forward strand.
TGGCAGACCGCTCATAAGATGAAAGTCCAGCGCGGTGCCCTGGGTACCGACAGCAGCCGTTCGGATAACTTTCGCGCCAAACGTTATATCGCCAAGTACACCATCAACCCGGCCATTGCCCATGGCATCGCCGACGTGGTGGGCTCCATAGAAGCGGGCAAGCTAGCCGATATAATACTGTGGAAGCCCGCCTTTTTTGGCGTGAAACCCGCGCTGATCATCAAGGGCGGCGCCATTGCCGCCGCCCCCGCAAGCGATACCAACGCCTCCATTCCAACCCCTCAGCCGGTGCATTTCCGGCCCATGTTCGGCGCCTATGGCGCGGCCTGCAGCGGAACCCGCCTGACTTTTGTCAGCCAGGCGGCCCTGAACCTGGACATCGGCCAGCGCCTGGGTCTGCGCTCGACTTTGCACCCGGTTCGTAACACCCGCTCGGTAACTAAGAAGAGCATGCTGCTGAACGATTACATGCCCCACATGGAGGTGGACTCACAGACGTACGAAGTCCGCGCCGATGGCCAGTTGCTGGTGTGCGAGCCCGCCAAGGTCCTACCCATGGCACAGCGCTACTTTCTATTTTGAGGTTCACCGCTGTTTTGAGGTTCACCGGCGCTCCAATACGAAGACGCACCAATACGAGGACAGGCACCATCATGTTGAAACTCATTACCAGACTGGCCGCGGACAGCAAGCGGACGGTCGACGATGAACTGATCCTGAACTGGGACGACCGCAAGCGCGGCCGGCTCCGCACGATTACCGTCAATGGCCGCGACGCGGGCCTGTTTCTGGAGCGGGGAAAAGTGCTGCAGGACGGCGAACTGCTGCAGGCCGAGACGGGCGAGGTCGTACGGGTGTGCTCCGCGCCGGAGACCGTGACCACGGCCCGCTGCGACGACTCCCTGATCTTTGCTCGGATCTGCTACCACCTGGGTAATCGCCACGTGCCGCTCCAGGTCGGTCCCGGCTGGATCCGGTTCCAGCCGGATTACGTGCTGGAAGATCTGGTCAGGCTGTATGGGCTGGAGGTGATTCAGGAGGAAGCGCCATTCGAGCCGGAAAACGGCGCCTATGGCGAGCATGCATCTGGTCACGGTCACGGTCACGGTTACGGTCATAGCCACGATCACGATCACGGCGACGATCATCATCAGGGTCACGATGGTCATACCCAGCCCTTCAACGTTTTGCGGCTGCGCCCGCTGGCCCAGCCGGGGCACGCGCGACACCAGGATAAGCCGCATGGTTGATCACCACGTCAGCCTGCTGCGGTTGATGCAACTGGTGAGTCCCACCCTGCCGATCGGCGCTTTTGCCTATTCCCAGGGCCAGGAACATGCCATCGACCAGGGTTGGCTGAAGACCGCCGCCCAGGTGGAAGACTGGATCGGCGGCATTCTGCACTGCGGCATCGGCCGGCTGGACGCACCGATACTGCTGCGCCTGCACCGAGCCTGGACCGAAGGCAACGAAGCCGATGTGTGGTACTGGAACAAATATCTGCTGGCCAGCCGTGAAGCGCGGGAACTGCTGGATGAGGATCTACAGGTTGGCCGGGCGCTGGCGATCTTGCTGGATTCACTGGAGGTGCCGGGCGCTCGCCCCTGGCGCGACCAGGAACCCGCCCTCGCCTGTCAGTTCGCCCTGGCGGCGGCCCATTGGGGGATACCGGCGGACCAAACGCTGCTCGGTTATCTCTGGTCCTGGTGTGAAAACCAGATCGCGGCGGCCAGTAAGACGCTGCCGCTGGGCCAGACCGATGCCCAACGCATCGGGGCGGCGCTGATGCGCACGATCCATGGC
>CAYXVO010000354.1:2181-3648 GCA_964467875.1 uncultured Pseudomonadales bacterium
CGCCTGCTGCAACAGATTCCCCAGGTGGTGAGCGATGCCCTGGGCCTGAACGATGACGACATTGGCGGTTCGCTGCCCGGCCTCGCCATCGCCAGTGCTTACCATGAAACCCAGTATTCCCGGCTATTCAGATCCTGATGCCCGATTCACATCACTAGACGAAATTCGAGGTAACGTTTATGTCCACAACCCACACCCTGCGCATTGGCGTTGGCGGCCCGGTCGGCTCCGGCAAAACCGCCTTGATGGTGGCGCTCTGTCGCGCCCTGCGGGAGCGCTACAACATCGCCGCCGTCACCAACGACATCTACACCAAGGAAGATGCGGAGTTTCTGATCCGCAATGAAGCGCTACCGGAAGACCGTATCCTCGGCGTCGAAACCGGCGGCTGTCCCCATACCGCCATCCGCGAAGACGCCTCCATGAACCTGGCCGCCATCGACGAACTCTGCAAACGCCATTCCGGTCTCGACCTGGTCCTGGTGGAAAGCGGCGGCGACAACCTGAGCGCCACCTTCAGCCCGGAACTCTCCGACCTCACTCTGTACGTCATTGATGTGTCGGCAGGCGACAAGCTGCCCCGCAAGGGTGGTCCCGGCATTACCAAATCCGACCTGCTGATTATCAACAAGACCGATCTCGCCCCCTATGTAGGCGCCTCTCTTGAGGTCATGGAGCGGGATTCACGAAAAATGCGCGGGGAGCGCCCCTTTGTCTTCACCAATCTGAAAACCGGCGACGGTCTGCAGACGGTGATCGATTTCATTATCCGCCAGGGCATGCTTGAAGAAGCCGCCTGAGCCATCTTTTCCAAAAGGAGTCACCATGAAAAAACTGATCACTCCCCTCCTCGCAGCCTCCACACTGCTGGTCGCGGCCCCCGCCCTGGGCCATGAAGGGCATTCCCACAGCGGCCTGCTGGCCGGCTTCACGCATCCCTTCACCGGGCTGGATCACCTGTTGGCCATGCTGGCCGTGGGGCTCGTGGCCTTTCGTCGGGAACAATCCATCCTGCCACTACCCGCAGCCTTTCTGCTGTTTATGATCGTGGGCGCCGTTCTGGGATTCAGCAGCATTGAGCTACCCAGCGTGGAAACCGGCATTGCGGCCTCTGTGCTGGGGCTGGGCCTGATGCTGACTTTTGCCAAACAACTGCCCCTGACGGTGGGCGTTATTCTGGCCGGTGGCTTTGCGCTGTTTCACGGCCATGCCCATGCTGCCGAAATGGCAGTCGGCAGCATTGCCCTGCTCTATATCGTCGGCTTTGTGATGGGCACCGCCATCCTGCACGGAGTGGGATTTGGGCTAGGTGTGCTGGCGGACAAGGTGATTCAGCAGCGCTGGCTGGCGCCCATTGCGGGATTGGGTACCGCGGGTGCCGGTGCGGCGATGTTGCTGGGGGTAATTTGATTCCAGACAGGGCTTGGGTGGATTCAGGCGGCTATGCCGCCTGGCCCTCTCCCACCC
>CAYXVO010000355.1:0-2723 GCA_964467875.1 uncultured Pseudomonadales bacterium
GGCCGCCGGCATCATCGACCACGAAGCAGGCTCGCGCGACATGCGCAAGCTCCATGGCCTGTTGAAGTTCATGCCTTACACGGCCGTGCTGGCGATCGTGGCCGCCGGCGCCATGGCCGGGGTGCCACTTCTCAATGGATTTCTCTCGAAAGAGATGTTTTTCGCGGAAACCCTGGCACAGCACCAGTTCGGTGGTCTGTCCTGGCTGATCCCGGTTCTGGCAACCCTGGCGGGCGTCTTCTCCGTGGCGTATTCGGTACGTTTCATTCACGATGTGTTTTTCAACGGTGAACCCATCGACCTGCCGCGCACACCCCATGAGCCACCGCGCTATATGCGAGTCCCCGTGGAAATTCTGGTGGCACTCTGCCTGGTGGTGGGCATCGCGCCCGTCTGGGCGATCGACGGAATACTGCGGGTCGCCTCAGGGTCCGTGCTGGGCGGGGCGGTGCCGGAGTTCAACCTGGCCGTGTGGCACGGGTTCAACCTGCCACTGCTGATGAGCGCCATCGCCTTTGGCGGCGGAATTCTGGTCTACCTGGTGCGCAAACAACTCTTTGCCTTCCAGGCCCGCATGGCCGAGCCTGACGCCAAACTGGTGTTTGAACAGGGGGCTCAAATCCTGATTCAGGCCGCCCAGCGCCTGACCCAGGCACTGGAGAACAGCTCGCTGCAGCGTTACATGGCGCTCCTGCTGGGCAGTGCCGTGCTGGTCACCGCACCGACCCTGATGCAACTGGCATCCTGGGGGGGGGAACGGCCACACCTTCCGGCTGATGGCGTGGCCCTGACCGCCTTTGCGATCCTTGTGATCTGCTCAGTGCTGACGGTCGTCTGGCATAACCGCCGCCTGATTGCCCTGCTGATGCTCTCGGTGGTTGGCCTGGTGGTTTCTCTCACCTTTGCCAACTTCTCCGCACCGGATCTGGCCATGACGCAGCTGGCCGTGGAAGTCGTCACCGTCATTCTGCTGATGCTCGCGCTCTTCTTTCTTCCCCATCACACGCCGCGGGAATCCAGCCACCGGCGAGTTCTTCGCGACATCGGCCTGGCCACGCTGGGGGGGGGCATCATCGGCGCCACCACCTACGCCCTGATGACCCGCCCCCTGAGCAGCATCTCCGGGTATTTCCTGAGCAACAGTGTTCCCCAGGGCGGCGGCTCCAATGTGGTGAACGTGATTCTGGTCGACTTCCGCGGCTTTGACACCTTGGGCGAGATCACTGTGCTCGGGCTGGCCGCATTGGGCATTTATAAGCTTCTGGTTCACATCCGCCTGCACATGCCGTCTCGTGATTCCGACAACCGGCCCTGGGCCCTCGACCGGCACCCGGTGATGCTGGCGGCGGTGGCACAGGGACTGTTACCTCTGGCGCTGCTGGTGTCTGTCTTTATCTTCCTGCGCGGTCACAACATGCCCGGTGGAGGATTCATCGCGGGCCTGGTGACGGCGGTTGCGATCATCCTGCAGTACGTCGCCCAGGGCGTCGACTGGATGCGCGCGCGGCTCCTAATCGACTACCGACTCATGATCGCATCCGGGATCGCAATTGCAGCACTGACCGGCTGTGCCGCCTGGCTGTTCGACCGCCCCTTCCTGACGTCCTGGTTTGACCACATTCACTGGCCGCTGATCGGCGAGTTCGAGATCGCCAGCGCCATTGCCTTCGATCTGGGCGTGTACCTCACCGTGGTCGGTGCCACCGTCTTGATCCTGGCCAACCTGGGCAGGCTCACCACGCCCTATCGGGCTGTTCCCAAGGAGTTGCACTAATGGAAGCGTTGTTTGCCTTCGCCGTTGGTTTACTTACCAGTTGTGGCATCTTCCTGGTATTACGGAGCCGGACGTGTCCCGTCGTCGTGGGCCTGACGTTGCTGTCTTATGCGGTCAACCTGTTCCTATTTGCCTCGGGCCGCCTGACCCGCTCTGGCGCACCGGTGATTGGCCAGTCAGACATTTATACCGACCCACTGCCTCAGGCCCTGGTGCTGACCGCCATCGTCATCGGTTTTGCCATGACGGCCTACGTGGTTATCCTGGCATTGCGGGGCCGTAGCGACCTGGGCAATGACCATGTGGACGGGCGCGAACCCGAGACGGAGGAGCGCTCCTGATGCAGCATCTGCCGATTCTTCCCATCTTGATTCCCTTACTGACGGGCGTCTTACTGTTGTTCCCTCGCTTGCACGGCTCGCTGGTTCGCCTACGCCTGGTATCTCTGGCTTCACTCCTGGTTTTGCTGGGCGTGAGTATCGTCCAACTGCTGGAAGCCGCCTCCGGCACCATCAACGTTTACGCCCTGGGTGATTGGCCAGCGCCGTTCGGTATCGTCCTGGTGCTCGACCGCCTCAGCGCACTGATGGTGTTGCTGACCGGCATTCTGGGCCTGGCCGCGGCGGCCTACGCGTCTGTCGATGATGACAAGCGGGGGGAGTTCTTCCATCCACTCCTGCAGTTCCAGCTCATGGGCATCAACGGCGCCTTCCTCACCGGCGACCTGTTCAACCTGTTCGTGTTCTTTGAAGTTCTGCTGATCGCCTCCTACGCCCTGGTGGTGCATGGTGGCGGCAAGGCCAAGACACGGGCCAGCCTGCATTATGTGACCCTTAACCTGGTTGGTTCCAGTCTCTTCCTGTTTGCACTGGGCACCCTCTACGGCACCCTGGGAACCCTCAACATGGCAGACATGGCACGTCAGGTTGCGCAACTCCCCGCTGGCGAG
>CAYXVO010000355.1:2733-3634 GCA_964467875.1 uncultured Pseudomonadales bacterium
GCGAGCGCCCGCTGGTGGAGACTGGCGCGCTACTGCTGCTTGTCGTGTTCAGTCTCAAGGCCGCCGCCTTCCCCCTGTATTTCTGGCTCCCCTCCACCTACGGCTCGGTGGCGGCCCCGGTCGCGGCCCTGTTCGCCATCATGACCAAAGTCGGTATCTATGCCATCCTGCGGGTGTACAGCCTCATTTTTGGCAGCACCGCCGGCGCCTTGAGCGACCTGGCCACCCCCTGGCTGTGGCCCATCGCAATCCTGACCATGGTGGCGGCCACGGCGGGCGTTCTGGCCAGTTCAGGTCTGCGCCAGCAAACGGCCTATCTGGTCGTCCTGTCGGTGGGCGTGCTGCTCGGCGGACTTGCCCTGAATACCGAACAGAGCACCTCTGCCCTGCTTTATTACCTGCTGCATACCACCCTGGTCAGCGCTGGCCTGTTTCTCCTGGCGGACCTGATTGCCCACCAGCGCGGCCAGGCCGATGACCGCATTGTGGCCCACCCGGTACCGCGCCCGGCACTGTTCGGCACGCTGTTTTTTCTTGCCGCCATCGCCATGATTGGCATGCCGCCGCTGTCTGGCTTCATTGGCAAGGCCCTGCTTTTGCAGGCCGCCGATACCGCGACCAGCAAGCTCTGGCTGTGGCCACCTCTCCTGCTGTCGAGCCTGCTGGTTCTGATCGCCCTGTCCCGCACCGGGAGCACCTTGTTCTGGCGGGGCGGCGATGCCGCCACCAAAGATGTGCGGGTAGCCCCAGTCAAACTGGCCGCCGCCATCGCACTGCTGTTGGCCGCGCCCGCACTCGCTCTGGTCGCAGGACCGATCACGGCCTACACCCAGGCCACGGCGCTCCAACTGCACCAACCGACACAACTGATAAACAAGGTGCTCGAATCCAGCCAGCCGCT
>CAYXVO010000356.1:0-3633 GCA_964467875.1 uncultured Pseudomonadales bacterium
GACATGTAGCCTACGCAAAACGCTACATTCCTTTACCTAATAATCAGTATCATTTCCCGCAGCACCACTGGATAACACGTGAGTTTTGCAATGGCAGGCAGCACGAAAGGGGCTTATTATACCCGACTCCAAAATCCTTGCGCTCCGCTTTGGATGAATCTCCTGTTATCCACTATACTTAAGCCGTTTTTGTACGTATTTACCGCAAGGGCCTACCAGTGCTGAAGAATTTTCCATCATTCCCCAAGATTCATCTTCTGGCCGCAGGAAGTCTGAGCGTCGCAATTGGCGCCGTATTGATGCTCAGCCCCAGCGCAGAGGTCGAAGCCAACCGTATCAGCATTGCGCTTCCGCTGCACTCGACCTCGTCAGACACCGCCGCACCGGTTACCGCCTCGTTGTCACCGGTCAGCTCGACCGCTCTGGTGGAAAGAATAACACCCAAGGACACGGCCGCGGCCGTGGATCAGGCGTTGCAGGGTGACGAAGGGATCTCCGACGGTGTTGGAGACGACAGCGGCGCGGCCAGTGATGTCGTCGTTGACGCCGAACATGAGACGCTGTCTCACCAAGAATTGACCGTCCTGACCACCAGGATGCCCGAAACCGAGCAGTGGCAAAGCTATAAGGTTGGGTCTGGCGACAGCCTCTCTGTTATCTTCAAACGCGCAGGCCGTACAACGCAGGAAATGCTGGACGTACTCGCTGCCGACAAGGACAAAATGCTGGGCCGGCTCTATCCCGGTAATGTCTTGGACTTCAGCGTGCATGATGGCAAGCTCGCCAAGGTTCGCCTCCAGCGCAGCCAACTGGAAACGGTGCTGGTCGAACGCACGGACCAGGGCTTTGTCGCCAATCAAATAGTCCGGACACCTGACGCTCATACCGCGTTTGGCGCGGGCACAATCACCAGTTCCCTGTTTCTTGCTGGAAAGCAAGCCGGCCTCTCCCAGTCGATGATCATGGAGCTTGCCTCCATTTTCGGCTACGACATCGATTTCGCCCTAGACATCCGGGAAGGCGACCAGTTTAACCTGGTGTATGAAGAGCTCCATCTGGACGGCCAGAAGATCGGCTACGGCAATGTACTTGCAGCTACCTTCACCAATCGTGGCGAAACCTTTCTCGCCGTACGCTACACCGACAGCAATGGTCGCACCGGCTATTATCGCCCTGACGGCAAGAGCCTGCGTAAGGCTTTTATAAGAACACCCGTTGATTTCGCCAGGATTTCCTCCCACTTCAACCTGTCGCGCAAACACCCAATCCTGCACAAGATTCGCGCCCATAAAGGCACGGATTATGCCGCATCCCACGGCACCCCCATTAAGTCGGTGGGTGAAGGCAAGGTCATCTTTGCCGGCGTTAAAGGTGGATATGGCAACACCGTAGTGGTTCAGCATGGTCAGTCCATTACCACGCTGTACGCCCACATGAAGCGTTTCGCCAAAGGCATCAAAGTGGGCAGCCGGGTCGATCAGAGCCAGATCATTGGCTACGTTGGCAGCAGCGGACTCGCAACCGGGCCGCACCTGCATTACGAGTTCCGGGTCAATGGCGCCCCCAAGAACCCGCTTACCGTGAAGTTTCCGGAAGCATCGCCCGTTGCAAAACGTGAGATGGCGCAATTCAAGCAACAGACCGCCACACATTTGGCCCAACTGGAAACCTTCGCGGAAAGCCACCGTCTCGCGCTCAATGCCCGGCAATAGCACTCAATGCCCGGCAAAAACACCCGGCAAAAACAATAGTAATTGCTATAGCGCCAGGTCCGAACTCTACATCGGCCTTATGTCCGGCACGAGCCTGGATGGGGTTGATGCGGTCCTGGCGGACTTTTCGCAACACCCCCCGCATCTCATCCAACACTACTACGAACCCTATAGCGCAACTCTCAGGGAGCGTCTCCACCAACTCTCGAGTCTATCGCAGATCGAGATGGATGCCCTTGGCGAAACGGGCATTGTACTGGGCCATCGGTATGCGGATGTTACGCTGGAGTTGCTGAAAGCGGCCTCGGTATCACCGGAGCATGTTGCCGCCATTGGCTGCCATGGACAGACTATTCGCCACCGGCCCGGCACCAGCTATCCTTACACAATCCAAATCGGCGACCCGAGCACGCTGGCCGAGCACTCAGGCATTCTGACCGTCGCCCAGTTCCGCCAGCGCGACATGGCGGCCGGCGGACAAGGTGCCCCACTGGTCCCTCCCTTCCATCAGTATCTGTTTGCCCATCCGGAGGAAAATCGCGGTGTTCTAAACCTCGGAGGCATGGCCAACATTACGCTGCTGCCGAAAGCCTCCTCGACCCTTCTTGGGTTCGACACAGGCCCCGCCAATGTTCTGATCGATGGCTGGTGTCAGCGGATGCTCGGCAAAGATTATGACTGTAATGGCGATCTGGCACGCCAAGGCCGGCTCCTGACGGGTTTGCTCAAATCCATGCAGACTCACCCCTTCTTCTCCCAGTCACCACCCAAGAGCACGGGACGGGAGGCGTTTCATCTCGACTGGGCACAACATCATCTGGATCAACTAGAGCAGGCACCTGCGGTGCTGGATGTGCTCCGGACACTAACCGAGCTCACTGCCTGGTCAGTGGCCAGCGCCATTACCGCGTCAGGCCTGTCCCTTGATACCCTGATCCTGTGTGGGGGTGGCGCCTACAACGGCTTTCTGATGGAGCGCATCCAAGCGCAGCTGCCCGATGCCCGAGTCATCAGCTCTGGCGACATGGGCGTACAACCAGATCATATGGAAGCTCTGGCCTTTGCCTGGCTGGCAAGACAAACCCTGTACGGCTTACCCGGAAATCATCCCGACGTTACTGGCGCTGCAGGCTTTCGGATTTTGGGAGGGATTTACCCGTCAGGTGCCTGATTCGTGTTGCCTGCAGCTAAAGACTGGAAATCAAATACTAAAAGAGGATCCGCAGCCGCAGGTAGAACTGGCGTTCGGATTTTTGATAACGAACTGAGAGCCTTCCAGGCCTTCCTTATAGTCGACTTCCGCCCCGACCAGATACTGATAGCTCATGGCATCCACCAGCAAGGTCACGCCATCCTTTTCAACCTGGGTATCGTCTTCGTTGACGGACTCGTCAAAAGTAAAACCATACTGGAAGCCCGAGCAACCGCCGCCCGTCACGAAAACCCGCAGCTTCAGGTCCTCGTTTCCCTCTTCCTCAATCAATCCTTTTACCTTACCGGCCGCCGCGTCCGAAAAAAGAATCGGGGTCGGCGTAAAGACTTCAGCCGTATTCATGCTACCTCCAGCCGAATGAACATATGGACAATCGGGTTGCCCCGCTCCGGGCTATTATGAAATTGCCTGACAAATATAGTCAACTTTGTTCGTTCCCCGGAGCGACAATGATAGGCTCCCTAACCGGATTTGGTGAGGCTGATCGCCGGTGTATCGGACAGAACCTCAGCAGTTGCATCATCATTGCTTGAGCCTTTAGCCACTTGCTTAACGGGCGCTGATTTCAGCGTCACAGCAGGTGCCTGCTCCGGCTCCTTGACATGGACCAGGCTACCGTTGACCTCGGCTCCCATCTCCATTTCGATCAAGTTGTAGTATACGGTTCCCTGAACGGATGCCTTGGCCGCCAGTTCGGAAAGCGGCATA
>CAYXVO010000357.1:0-3630 GCA_964467875.1 uncultured Pseudomonadales bacterium
GTACCGAATATTTCAGGCTATCGAGATCGGTGGCGTCGCGGACCTGGTCGGAGATGGAGCTGACCTGGGCGCGCACGACCTGCTCCAGTTCCGCCTGCGAGTGCTGCTTGTCGTCCTGATATTGCTGCCCCTGGACAAGTGCGGCCTGCAGGCTGGTCAGGCGGGTGTCGAGGGATTTCAGGAATTTCTCGAACTCCTGCTGCTCGCGCCCAACGGCGGCGTTTACCAGGCTGGCGCTATCCTCGATGGCCGGCGCCAATTCATACCAGTTCAGGCCCCGGCTGATCCGTTCCCGGACTTCCTCGGCCCGTTGCAGGCTGGATTCGGGCAGGGTCAACTGCGAGAGCATGCGCAGTAGTGAACCACAGACCTGTTCCGAAATGGCGGCAAACCCTGGGACCGGCGCGTGTGTACTCGGATCCATGTCCGGCACGTCCCATTCCGCGAACAGGCGCTGTAGATCAGCGGGTGAGTGATCCTGGGGGGATTCGGTTTGGGTGGTCGCGGGAGCTTTTTCCAGCTGCAGGACGCGGTCCTCAACCTGCTTTAATTGCGCGGTAATCCCGGTGCCATCCCATTCTGGCCGTCGCAGCAGGGTCTCGAGTGTCTCCAGTTCGGCGTCCAGCGCCGCGTCCTGGCCGCGGGCGATCTTGCTCAAGCGAATGAGTGCGCGCTGTAGCAGTTGTGCCTGATCGTTCAGTGCCTGTTCTTGCTGCTCAAACTGCTGGATCTGCGCGTAATAGCGATCTTTCCAACGCTGCAGTTCCTCGTCCAGGCTCGGGATGTTGCTCATGTGACCTCGTTGACGCCTTCATAAAGCTGACGCCTTCACAAAACCGACGCATTCACAAAGGGTGCAAGGACAGACTTCAAGACCGCACGGCCACTCCCTCAGGCAAAGCCGAATAAGTATAGACGTACCTACCAGGGGCCGTGAGTGCTACCGCAAAAATATTTGTGAAGAACAGGGCGCCGCTGGCGGCCGTCAGAGCAAGCGTGGCGGGTCGAAGCTCGCGACGATCGTCAGCAGCTCGCGCCAGTGGTGGATCTCCGCGTCCGGGCGCCAGTTCGTGGTCCAGGGCAGCTGGCGGAAGTTGGCCCAGACGGTATGAAAGCCACAGGCATGGGCGCCTTCCATGTCGTCCAGTGGGTGGTCGCCCACATGGACGGCCTCCCGGGCATCGCAGCCGGCCCGTCGCAAGGCGGCCTGAAACAGATCCGGCGCCGGTTTGCTGGCGCCCAGGTCTTCGGCGCAGATGGCGAAGTCGAAGTAGGTCATCAGCCCGATCTGGCTGGCATCGGCGTTGCCATTGGTGAGCGCGCCCAGGCAATAGCGGGTCTTCAGGCTGGCCAGGGTGGGAAGTACCGAGTCGAACAGGGTGACCTGCTGACGGGCCTGGTGAAAGACCCGAAATGCCGCCGCCGCGCCCTCGGTCGCCCTGGCTTCGTCATAACCGGCCTGAGCGAGCGCCTGGCGCAGGGCCTCCTGACGCAACTGGCTCACGCGATGCTGGAGTTGGGGCTGTGCCTGGGCCACCTGGTTCTTGAACGCGCGCAATTGCTCGGGGGTGAACTGCTCCGAGAGGCGCGGGTAGTGCCCGGCCAGCCACTGCAACATGGCCAGCTCCGCCTTGAGCAGGACCGGGCGTGACTCCCACAGGGTGTCGTCGAGGTCGAAGGTGATCAGGCGAACCGTCACGGGCGCTCCTTATGGTTGGGAATCCGAAAGCTCAGGATTTCGAGGGCTCAGGATTCCGAAGGCTCGTCCGCGGCGCTGGAACGCTTGCGAGCCCGCGGATGGGCCTTGTCGTAGACCTCGGCCAGGTGCTGGAAGTTCAGGTGGGTGTATACCTGGGTGGTCGTGATGTTGGCGTGTCCCAACAGTTCCTGCACCGCGCGCAGATCGCCGCTGGATTCCAGCAGGTGGCTGGCGAAGGAGTGGCGCAGCATGTGGGGGTGCAGATGATCGGTCTGGCCACAGGCCAAAGCCAGCTGCTTGAGGCGAAGCTGCACGCTGCGTGGCGTGATGCGGGTGCCCCGGCGGCTGACGAACAGGGCGGTCTCACCCATGGCTGCGGCCTGGCCACGAATCATAAGCCAGGCCTGGATGGCGCTCACCGCATGGCGGCCGATGGGGAGCTGGCGTTGCTTGCGGCCCTTGCCGGTGGCGCGCAGCTGCTCCGCGGTCAGGTCCAGACTGTTCAGGTCGAGCCCCACCAGTTCCGCCAGACGCAGGCCGCAGGCGTAGAAGAGTTCCGCCATGGCGCGGTCGCGAATGGCGTACCAGTCGTCTTCCTGGTGGTCGAGCATCTGCTTCATCTGGTCGGCGTCCAGCACTTTGGGCAGGCGCTTGCCGGATTTGGGCGCGCTGATGCCCAGTGCCGGGTTGTCCTGGGCCAGGCCTTCGCGAATCAGGTAATGGAAAAAGCCGCGGACACTGGACAGCACCCGCTGCACGCTACGCCCGCCGAGACCCTTGCGGTGCAGCACGGCGGCGAAATGGCGCACGTCCTGTGGGGTCAGGCGCGGCCAGTCACTGATGTGCTGTTCGTCGCAGTAGACGCGCAGCCGGTTCAGGTCGCGCTGGTAATTTTCGCAGGTCAGCGGCGAATACTGGCGTTCCGCATGCAGATAGCGGGCGTAAGCGTCGAGCTGAGGCTGCATAGGGTGGCGCTCAAGGCTGCATGGGATGGAGCTCAAGGCTGCAGGGCGGAGGCGACCGGTTGCGACGCCGCGTCACGCTGCTCCTGGGCCAGCAAGGGCGGCAGCAGGCGACTGAGTGATTCGCTGATGTAGGACAGAAACAGCGAGCCCATGCTGCTGTCGAAATAGTCCATGTCGTCGCTGCCGATGCTCAGCATGCCCAGCACTTCGCTGTAGCGCAGGGGAATGACCGCCGCCGAGCCAATCTTGGTGTGATAATGCGGGAACAGGAGTGCCAGCTGCTCCGGCTGGAACCGGCCGCAGATCGCCCGCCGGGTCTCCAGCAGGGTGCCCAGGCCCGCACGCGCCTGATCTTCGGGGATGATGTGCAGGCTGTTGATCGGAAAGCGATCGGGCTCGCCAAACAGCACCAGGCTGCAAAACTCTACCCGGAAGTCATTGCGAAAGCTGTCCTGCAGCACGATCACCACTTCATCCAGGCTTTGCGCCTCGAGCAGGTTCATCAGCAGGCGTTTGCTCTTCTCGAAGAAACGGTCGTTCTCGCGGGCGGTTTCGATCAGCTCGGTCAGCTGGCGCTTGAATTCGTCGCGCTGCTCCCGGAACAGGCTGACCTGGCGCGCCACCAAAGACACGGCGCTGCCGCTGCGATGGGGGAGCTTGAGCTGGTTGAGCAGGGCTTCGTGCTCGACGAAGAATTCGGGGTGCGCCTGCAGATAACGGGCGACGGCGCCCGCGCTGGGTGCGTCGGTCGTCTCGGTTTGGCTTGGCTGGTCGGTCATGACGCCCGGCTCCTAGGATTCATTTCATGGTTCAGTTCGTTGGCGACGGTCGACCGGTGATCGGTTACGGGAAGGCTGTCTGGTTACAGCCGAACCTCACCTTCGAAGACCCGCGTGGCCGGCCCGGTCATCATCACCGACTGGCCTTCGCCCGCCCAGCGGATGCGCAATGAGCCGCCTGGGAGGC
>CAYXVO010000358.1:0-3625 GCA_964467875.1 uncultured Pseudomonadales bacterium
AGGTGGAGCAATACCGGGCCGCGGACGAGGACAAGCGCAAGAAGCTGATCGGCTTCTTCGTGGGCCAGGCCATGAAAGCCTCACAGGGCAAGGCCAACCCACAACAGGTGAATGAAGTTCTGAAGCGCAAGCTTGAAGGCTAGGGCTAGGGCTCGGACAAGCCCAACACCAGTTACTGGCTGCCCACCGCCATCCAGCCAACAACCGCTGTTAATCCAGTCTATGCCCCTCCCCGAGGGGCCGTTATAATAGTGCCCGGCTCAGGAGCAGAGCCGGTTATTCATTGATCACAAGGACGTTATCATGTCGACGCCTGCCAACCGCGCCCAGTTCCGGTTGCGTGTAGCCGATTGGCCCACTGAACTCCGGATTCTGGCTTTCAGCGCCCGCGAAGCACTCTCCGAGCTGTACCAGATTGAACTGGAGGTCGTCGCCACCGCTCCCGATCTGGACCTCGCTGATCTTATCAACCGCGACAGCCTCCTGGTCATCGACGGTGCACCTCACCGCCTGCTGCACGGCACGATCCTGCGCGCCAAACAGGGCGCCACCTCCAAGCGCTTTACCTATTATCATCTGACACTCGCCCCGCGCCTGGCCTGGCTCGACCTACGCCGGAACCTGCGCATCTTTCAGCAACAGTCCGTGCCGGACATTGTCCGCCAGCTGTTGAACGAAGCCGGCATCAAGGCGCCGTTTCACCGCTTTGAACTGACCCGTGACTATGCGCCCCGCACCTATTGTGTGCAGTACAACGAGTCCGAGCTGCAGTTCATCGAACGGCTGCTGGCGGAGGAAGGAATCCACTACCATTTCGAGCACTTCGAGGACCGCCACGTCCTCGTGCTGGCCGACCATGGCCAGGCCTTTCGCGCACTCAAACCGGAAGCAATTCCCCTGCGCGGGGACGCCGCCATGGTGGGCGAACCCTGCATCCAGAGCTTTATGACGCGCCGTAGCGCGGTCACCGACGCGGTGGCGCTCACGGACTACAACTTCCACAAGCCCAACCGCAGCCTGTACGTGCAAGTCAGCGGCCCCGATGCGCGTCAGCCAAGTTATCGCTGGCCCGGAGGCTATCAGGATCCGGCGGTGGGCAATATCCGCAGTTCGGATCAACTGCATGCCCACCAACTTCCACGTCGGCCGGCGACCGGCAAGAGTACCGTCCCGACCATCCTGCCGGGCGGCGTCTTTCAGTTAACCCAGCACCCGCGCGCCGACCTGAACCGGGATTATTTCGTCACCTGGGCAACCCACCAGGGACGCCAGCCCCAGGTATTGGAAGAGTTCGCCGGCGCGGAAGGCAGTTCCTACCACAACGAATTCGGTGTGCTGCCCGGCGACCAGATCTATCGGCCCGTACAGCGCCACCCCCGGCCAACGGCCCAGCCACAGACCGCCGTTGTCATCGGCCCGCCCGGTGAGCCGATCTATACCAATGAACATGGTCAGGTACAGGTCCGCTTCCATTGGGACCGGGAAGCAAAACACGCCTGCTGGATCCGCGTCTCCCAGGCCTGGGCCGGCGCCTTCTGGGGCAGCCTCGCCCTGCCCCGGGTTGGCCAGGAAGTGATGGTGGAATTTCTCAACGGCGACCCGGACCACCCCCTGATCACCGGCACCCTCTACCATGGCACCAATAAGCCGCCCTACCCCTTGCCCGACCACAAAAGCCGGACCCTGCTGCGCTCCCAAAGCCTGGCCGGTGGAGACGGCCATGAACTGATGCTGGAAGACCTGGCCGGCCAGGAAAAGATTGCCGTGCATAGCGCGCGCGACCTGGAAATCCACGTCACCCAGGACAGCAAGACCAGCATCGGTAGCCAGAACCATACCCACATCGGCGGCGACCGCATCACGACTCTGCAAGGCACGCTACACGAGACAGTCCAGGGTGAGCGCCGGATAAAGATCAGCGGCCAGGATTCGCTGGATGTGGGCCAGGCCCTGCATCTCAAGGCTAGCACCGCCATTCATCAGCAGGCCGGCCAGGGCATTCATCTCAAGGCAGGCATGAAGGCCGCGTTAGCCGCTGGCATGGAGGTGGTGCTGAAGGTAGGAGGCAGCAGTCTGGTGCTGAGCCTGGCCGGGGTGAATGTGGTTGGGCCGGTGATTAATTTGAGCGGTGGGGCCAGCGCGGGGCCGGCGGATGCGGCGAGTCCAAAGGCGCCAAAAACGGCAGCCAAACTAGGCGAAGGTAAAGCTGGTCAGCAAGCAATGCCACCGGCTCAGACCAGCCGATCAGCCCCAAAGATCAATTTCATCGGTCATCAGCTAAAGCAGGCCAGCGTCTCTAATCAGGCTCTGGTGGAGCTCTGCCAGATGCCACCGGGCGGAACGCCAAAAGACTGTCCGCTACCGAATTGCGCATGCCGCTAGCCAGTTGCACGGGTTTTAAATGATGTTGCAGTCATCGCCAAAGTTGAAATCGCTATTGTTGCCTGAGCTGTCAACGTACCTGCTCCTGGACTTCACTTCCACGCTGAGTGAACAGCTCTACCAGAACTCGCCAAGTCCTGTGCTCGTGTCTCTGTTTCAGGATACGCAACTACATGAGCTTTCGGCACAGAGCCCTGTGCTGGTCCCGGTCTCCCTGGAACAGGAGCTGTATCAGGCGTTCGCTCAAACGCCCGAGACATGGTCGGGGCTACTGCTGCAAACCAGCGCTTCGCAGCCAGAGCTCCTGGCGTCGTTGCGCCGGGCATTACTGGTGCGGTTCGACGGAATTCGCCGTGCAGTACTGCGGTATTACGACCCAAGAGTCGCCAGTTATTTCTTCCCTGCATGCACTGTGGAAGACCTGCGTACCGGGTTCAATGCCGCGCAGGTCATTGCCTGGCATGGCGCCACCTGGGCCGATGAATCCGTCCAGGGTAAGTGCTGGCAGGCGGTCCATAACCCCCGGCAGGTTTCTATCCACAATCAGGAGGGGGAGCCCTGCTTAACCGAACAACAGGAGCAAGCCCTGTCCCAATTGGACTGCGAGCGGTTCGTTTGGGGATGGTGCCAGAACTCTGGCCAAACCGGTTTTGCCGCTGCTTCGCGTTATCTTGAGGAGGGCCTATCGCTTGGGCTGGAAGACTCAGAGATTCTGGCTGAGTTCCTGACACTCAGGACTGTCCACCCGACTGCAGAACTACCCTCCCAAAGCAGTTTAAGCGGTGACGAACTCAACCGCATGAAGCAAATCCGGAGCCACATGGAACGTGCGCTCCCATCGAACATGGAGAAATTTGCGTGAGTAAAGTCGGAGCTATCTCGCAAGGCCCCGCCTGCGAAGATGACCATCTTATTGTTGAAGTGATTGGTAAGGATCATCCCGATGGTCAGCGGGTGGTTATTTTTGATGAGGCTGATGCCCAGGAACAAACGTCACTAACAGGGCAGCTGAAGAAAGAAGCGATTGAAGAGCCGGACTTCGCCAGCACACTGCACATGTGGCCCTGGAAGGGCCAGCCTGAGCGGAATTTATGGCTGGAAATTGATGCAGAAAAGGGAGCTCCCATCCGGGTCCCATTGATGCAAGGGGCCAGGCGGACATTCCGGCGCAACTCTCTTCGCCAGATGAATGTGATCGTGCCCGTTGTGCCGATGTCCGTCATGCTAGGCGTCGATACCTTCG
>CAYXVO010000359.1:0-1396 GCA_964467875.1 uncultured Pseudomonadales bacterium
GGCGGGTGAAATCCGCCCTTCCGGGCTGACCGCCGTGGCCTCCTGTATAATGCTGGCGGCGCCTCCCACGGCGCGGCTTCCCAGATGCACCAGATGCCAGTCGTTGGGCAGGCCATCCTGGCTCGAATACTGGCACATGGGGGCGATGAAAATCCGGTTCTTGAACTCCAACTCACGCAGGCACAGGGGAGTGAAGAGGATGTTTCGCATCGGTGCAATCTCCAGGCTGGGGAACCTTGTTTATTCTGGACATAACGCGTCCGGCGGACGCGGGTGGACCCTGTGGGTTGCCACCCGCGGACACCGCCCCGCAAAGCTCAGAAATAGCCCCGCAGGGTTCAGGAACAGTCCCGCAGGGCTCAGGACTTGAGGTGGCCGGTGCGACGCATGAGGGCTTTCTCCAACTCCAGAATAATCATCACGGCGACGCCGGTGCCTATAATCAGAGCACCTTCGGCCAGCGTTAGCGGGCGGCTGTCAAACAGTTGATGCATGACTGGCAGATAGGTAAAGGCGAGTTGTGCCAGGGTCACGATGGTGATGGCGATCAAGACCGCCGGTGTGCCCAGAAATCCTCGCCAGTTGAACGAGGTCATGTGCAGGTAGCGCACGTTGAACAGATAGAAGATCTCCAGCACCACCAGGGTATTGACCACCATGGTGCGTGCCGTGGCCAGGTCTGAGCCTTGGGCCTGAGCATAGAAAAAGATTGCCAGCGAGGTGCCCATGAACAGAAAGGACACCAGCAGGATGCGCCAAAGCAGGAAGGGTGACAGCAATCCCTGGTTGGCCGGCCGGGGAGGACGGCGCATGACATTGGGCTCCGGCGGCTCGAAGGCAAGGGCGAGACCCAGGGTGCCGGCGGTGATCAGGTTGACCCAGAGGATCTGGGCCGCCGTCATGGGCAGGGCGAAATTGAACAGGATCGCGCTGATGATCGTGAAAGCCTCGCCACCATTGGTTGGCAGGGTCCAGGCCGCGACTTTGCGGATGTTGTCGTAGACGACCCGTCCTTCATGGACGGCGGCGACAATGGAGGCGAAGTTGTCGTCGAGCAGGATCATCTGGGAGGCTTCCTTGGCCGCGTCAGTGCCCTTGTGGCCCATGCCGATCCCGACGTTCGCCTGCTTCAGCGATGGCGCGTCGTTGACGCCGTCGCCGGTCATTGCCACGATTTCGCCCTGGGCCTGCAGCGCGCGCACGATCCGTAGCTTATGCGCCGGACTGGTCCGGGCAAACACGCTGACTTCTCTCACCCGGGCGTCGAGCTCGGCGTCGGTCAGGTCATCCAGTTCACGCCCGGTCAGCACTTTGGGGTTCGCGTCGAGCCCCAGTTGACGGGCAATCGCGGCGGCGGTGGCGCCATGGTCGCCAGTGATCATCTTGACCGCAATGC
>CAYXVO010000359.1:1406-3595 GCA_964467875.1 uncultured Pseudomonadales bacterium
AACGGCAGTCGGCAATGGCGGCGACCGCTTCCTCGCGTGGCGGGTCGATGAAGCCGACAACGCCAAGGAACACCAGGCCCTCGTTCAGATCCTCGAAACCCAGGCGGGTGGCGTCGGATGACACGATCTTGGCGGCAAAGCCGAGCACCCGCTCGCCTTCCGCGGCGGCGCTGGCGATCCGGTCGGCCCAGTAGTCATGATCCAGCGACTCGATGCCGTCGAGGGCCAGCTGCCCGCTGCACATACGCAGCAGGTCGTCCGGCGCGCCTTTGACGAAGATGCGCGACTCTCCCTGGGACGAGTGGTCCAGCGTTGCCATGAAGCGATGCTTGGCATCGAACGGGATGACATCGATCCGGGTCCACTGGGCGCGCAGGGTGGCTGGCTCCAGCCCGGCCTTGATGGCCAGGGCAACCAGGGCGCCCTCCATGGGATCGCCGATCACGCTCCAGTGTCCTTCGTCCTGTTGGCTGAGTTGCGCGTCGTTACAGAGCAGCCCGGACAGCACCAGGGCTTCGCCCTGCTGCACGAGATCACCCTCGAAGCCGGTGTCGGGCTCCGCCTGCAAGAGTCCTTCCGGTACATAGCCCGAGCCGGACACCATAATGCGACCGCCACGGATTTCCATGCGCCGCGCGGTCATTTCGTTGCGGGTCAGGGTGCCGGTCTTGTCGGAGCAAATGACTGAGGTCGCGCCGAGAGTTTCCACCGCCGGCAACTTGCGGATGGCCGCATTGCGACGGGCCATCTGTTGCACGCCAATGGCGAGGGTGATGGTGATAACGGCCGGCAAGCCTTCGGGAATGGCACCAACGGCAATGGCGACCACGGCAATCAAGGCTTCCGGCCACTCGTATCCGCGCAAGGTGACGGCGAAGGCAAACAGGGCAAGACCGGCGCAGAAGGTGATCCAGGTAAACCGGGTCGCGAAGCGGTTGATTTGACTGAGCAGCGGCGTCGCCAGGGATTCTACCGAGCGCAGCAAGGTGCTGATGTGGCCGATTTCCGTCTCCACACCAGTCGCTACGACGACGCCCGTGGCCTGTCCGGCTGCAACCAGAGTACCCGAGTAGGCCATGGAATGACGGTCGCCAAGGGCGGCATCGGCCGCAGCCTGCGCTTCATTTTTCTCTGCCGCCACGGATTCACCGGTCAGGATCGCCTCCTCGATCAGCAGGGAGCGTGCATGCAGCAGGCGCATGTCCGCGGGCACCCGGTCACCCGCCTCAAGCAGGACCAGATCACCAGGCACGATCGTGGCGACAGGTACACTTTCCCGGCGCCCGTTGCGCAGGACGTGGGCATGGGGTGAAATCAGGTCGCGGATCGCGCTCAGGGCCTTTTCCGCCTTGCCCTCCTGGACAAAGCCGACAATCGCATTGACCAGCACGACGGCAAGAATGACGACCGCATCCACCAGGTAATCCAGAACCAGCGATGCCAGCGCGGCCACCAGCAAGGCGTAGATCAGTGCATTGTGGAACTGGGCCAGAAAGCGAACGAACGGGTGACGGCCAATCGTTGCGGGCAGCTCGTTGGGGCCATGCTGCTGCAGCCGGCGCTCGGCTTCCTCGGAGGTTAAGCCCGCAGCCGTGGTGTCGAGCGTTTGGAGGACCTGTTGGATGCTCTGCGCATGAAATGCCTGGGGGCTGGTCTGTCTTGGCCTGTGCTTGCTGTCCGCACGGGGTGTGCCCATTGGCGAGTTCCCTCTGTGTTGGTGGTGGCGTCTATTCCGCTGCGATGCGCTGCTATTGCGTTGCGGGTAAGTGTCGGTTCCGAAAGCGTGAGAGTATACCGCTTAAGGGTCAGGTTTTCTTGTGCCGCACCGAGCCGGGCGGCGGATAGTCGAGGCTGCCTCGCAGGGCTGCAATGCGCTCCGGGTCAAATTGCGGCAACTGCAGGTCGCCCGTTTCCCGCCACTGGCGCACTTTCTCTTCCGCCGCCAGGGTCTTGTCACGGTCGGTGCCCTGGTCGGGGGCCATATACAGGGTCTGGGACGGGAGCGCGAAGCCGGTTCCGCTGTGCTGCACGATGTCCATGATGCGTAACAGGAGGTCCTCCTGGACGTCCAGGAATTCGCTTGCATCAGCCGCTGCGACATAGGCAAAGACTTCGAGTGACAGCGAATCCTTGCCCAGTCCGGTATAGCGCACCCGGGCCGGGTCGGGGCTGACCTTGGGGTGCGCGTA
>CAYXVO010000360.1:0-3594 GCA_964467875.1 uncultured Pseudomonadales bacterium
GTGCAGGTTTTTCGGTCGGACTGGCGCCGAATCGCGTCCGGGTATATCGTGGCGGCAGATCGACACCAAAACCGCTTCGGGAGGACCCATGGCCGACTCTGAATTCCCCGCACTGGACCCGGCCCGCGCGCCGGCTGCGCCCATCGACTTGTTTCGCCAATGGTTCGCGGACGCCCAGACGGCGGTCCAGGACGCCAGCGCCATGACCCTTTCCGTCGTCGATGGTGAGGGCCGCCCCTCCGCGCGCCAGGTCCTGCTCAAGGAAGCCACGGACACCGGCTTCGTCTTCTTTACCAATTACCAGAGCCGCAAGGCCCAGGCGCTGGAGGCCAATCCCCACGCCAGCCTGCTGTTCTGGTGGGACACGCTGGGCCGCCAGGTGCGGATCGAAGGCCGCGTGGAAAAAGTCAGCGCGGCGGAATCCGATGCCTACTTCGCCAGCCGGGCCCGGGAAAGCCAACTCGGCGCCTGGGCCTCGCCCCAGAGCCAAGAGATCCAGTCCCGCCAGGAGCTGCTCGCGGCCTTCGCCCGCATCGAGCAACAGTATGCGGACCAAGCGGTTCCGCGCCCGCCCCACTGGGGTGGTTACCGGGTGATACCCGAGCGGGTGGAGTTCTGGCAGGCGGGTGATCATCGCCTGCATGATCGCGTGCTCTATGTACGCGCAGGCGCGTCCTGGCATTCGCATCGGCTGGCACCCTGACGCAATACATGTATTTTCTACGCATCTTTATGCGTTCATTGATGCACATCAAATGGCGCTGCTGTCGGGTGGGGTAGAGTAGTCTCGTCGCCTCACCACGATAGCGAGATCCGCCATGCACCAAACAATGAAATCAAGCGACCAGTCCCTGGAAGTCGACCTCGACCTCATCCGCCGCCTGGATCGCAACGGCCCCCGTTACACGTCCTATCCCACTGCCGACCGGTTCGTCGAGGCCTTCGATGGCCAGACCTACGCCGCCTGGGCGCAGAAGCGGGGACTGGCGGGACGGTCACGGCCGCTGTCACTGTATTTTCACCTGCCGTTCTGCAACACCCTGTGCTACTTCTGCGCCTGCAACAAGATCGTGACCAAGGACAAGTCCCTGTCGGTGAAGTACGTGGACTACCTGATCCGCGAGATGCAGTTGCAGAGCGCTTTGTTCGGTGAGCGGGCACCGGTGTCCCAACTGCACTGGGGCGGCGGCACGCCGACGTTCCTGCCACCAGAGCAGATGGAGCGGCTGATGGCTGCCACCCGCCAGCATTTCCATCTGCAGGATGACGCGGAAATCAGCATCGAGATTGACCCGCGCAAAGTGGATGAAGAGATCATGGCGGTGCTAGGGCACATCGGCTTCAACCGCATCAGTGTCGGCGTGCAGGATTTCGACCCGACGGTGCAGAAAGCCGTCAACCGTATCCAGTCGCTGGAGCAGACCCGGCTGGTAATCGAGGAAGCACGCCGCCATGACGCCAAGTCGGTCAACGTGGATCTAATCTACGGTCTGCCCCACCAGTCCCTGGAAGGCTTTACCCGGACCCTGGACCAAGTGATCGAGCTGAGCCCGGACCGGATGTCGATCTACAACTACGCCCACATGCCGGCACTGTTCAAACCCCAGCGGCGCATCCAGGAAGAAGACCTGCCGAGCCCGGACATGAAGCTGGAACTGCTGAAGCTGGCCATTCGCAAGCTGACCGACGCCGGCTATGTCTACATCGGCATGGACCACTTCGCCAAGGCCAGCGATGAACTGACCATTGCGCAACAGCAGGGGCGCCTGCAACGCAATTTCCAAGGCTACTCCACCCATGCCGATTGCGATCTGGTGGCCATGGGCATTTCCGCCATCGGCAAGGTCGGCCCGACCTACAGCCAGAACGTGAAGACCCTGGACGAGTACTACGACCGTCTCGATCGTGGCGAACTGCCCATCATGCGCGGCATCCAGCTGAGCATGGACGATCTGTTGCGGCGCACCATCATTCAGGCCCTGATGTGCCAGTTCGAGCTGTCGCTGGAATCGGTGCAGATCTCTTATCTGATCGATTTCAAGGAATATTTCGCCCGCGAACTGGAACAGCTGCGCGAGTACGAACGGGAAGGCATGCTCACCCTGGACGACAAGTGGCTGGTGGTGACGCCCAAGGGGCGCCTGCTGATCCGCAACATCTGCATGGTGTTCGACCAGTATCTACAGGCTAACCAAACGCTCAGAAATTACTCCAAAGTGATCTGAGTCTTTGGTCTGTTTGGCCGGGCTCTGGCGTGCCCGGCCTTTTTTCGACTTATCCCGCTCTCGCCGGCCGCCACTGCGGCGGCTCTCCCTGACCGACTGACACAGATCAACTCTGGCACGGATAATGGCAAATGGTGACGATTTGACGTTGCTAATAATACATTTGGAATATATGTTTAAAGACAGCCATTCCATGCGTAGCGAGTTCACGCCATGAAGCCAACATCTCAGACCGCTCTGCCCATCCTCGGGTATCCCTTTCGCCCCTTCTTCCTCCTGGTCGGCCTCTACGGCGCGCTGGCCATCGTCGCCTGGATGGGCCTGCTGTTCGGCGGCATGTCCCTGCCGCTAGGTATGAACCCGGCCCAGTGGCATGCCCACGAGATGCTGTTCGCCTTGGTCCCGGCGGCCATCGCGGGCTTTGTGCTCACCGCCATGTGCAACTGGACGGGCGCAGCACCCTTGAAGGGCCCTGGCCTGCTGGCGCTGGTGCTGCTCTGGATAGCCGGCCGGGTCGCCTTCTGGACCGCCGGCTGGTTGCCAACCTGGCTGCCTTTTGCGCTGGATATCGCCTTCCTGCCGGTCCTGGCCATCTATATCGGACGCGTGCTCCTGCGTCATGGCAACAAACGCAATCTCATCCTGGTGGGGCTGCTGAGCCTGCTGACCGCCGCCAACCTGGCCTCCCACATTGCCCGCATCCAGGTCCTGCCGACGCTGGCGGTGATGGCTGAAGTCATGGCCCTGGATCTGATCGCGGTGGTCATGGTGGTGATCGCCGGACGCATCACCCCGGCCTTTACCGGCAACTGGCTGCGCATGCAGGGCGAAGACCCGGGCCAGGTCAAGCAATCCGCCGGCCTGGACCGAGTCGTCCTGATTGCCACCCTGGCCCTGATTCCCGCCGACCTGATCACCGACGTCCCCATTGTGGGCGGCCTGGTGGCACTGATCGCGGCGGCCGTGAATGGCTACCGCCTCAGCCAGTGGGCCGGCTGGCGCACCGGCCGTGAGCCGCTGCTGTGGATTTTGCATGTAGGCTACGCCTGGGTGGTGCTGGCCCTACTACTGAAAGGCCTGGCGCCACTGCTCGGTGGTATTCCCGCCAGCGCCTGGTTCCACGCCATGGGCACCGGTGCCATCGCCACCCTGATTCTGGGCGTGGTGACCCGGGTGTCCATGGGACACACCGGCCGTCCCATGAAACTGCCGCGCTTCGCAGTACTGATCTACTGGGCCATTCTGCTGGCCGGAGTTACCCGCGTGCTGGCAGCGCTCGGCTGGATTGATTACCGGATGGG
Organism: uncultured Pseudomonadales bacterium; assembly: GCA_964467875.1. GTDB lineage: Bacteria > Pseudomonadota > Gammaproteobacteria > Pseudomonadales > Oleiphilaceae > JAEZAA01. The sequence continues at coordinate 3,527 of CAYXVO010000360.1, forward strand.
ATTGATGCTAGCCGCGGCGGGCTGGACCATCGCCTTTGCCCTGTTCACCGTGCTTTATACACCGATTT
>CAYXVO010000361.1:0-3593 GCA_964467875.1 uncultured Pseudomonadales bacterium
GACGAGTATCTCCTGAGTTGTTGTCGTTATGTCGAGCTCAATCCCGTTAAGGCGCACATGGTTGCGCGTGCCGAAGACTACCCTTGGTCAAGTTACTCGGCCCGGATTGGTCAGCAAAGCACAAGCTGGCTTGATGAGCCGCCGACGTTCAGCACGCTTGCAGCGAGCCCATCAGAACGAGCCTCGATCTATGAGAAGTTTGTCTCGGACACGGCTCCTGCGTTTGCGGACACGTTGATTGGTTCGGCGGTTGCAAGTAATAGGTTAACGGGAGGAGGCCGTTTCATTGATGAGGTGGAGCGACGGACTGGAGTTCGGGTGGAGATGCGACGACCTGGCAGGCCTCGGAAGGGAATTAAATAAATCTGTCCCGGTTTTTCCCGCGGTTTTTCCCGAGATAATCGCTCAATAACGAGCATCCTTGGGCTTGGGTCTGTTCTGCCAGTCGTTTACCTTGCCCGGGAAGTCGGGGCGCGGCTTGTGCGTGAAAAACTCAGCGACATCCACGGCGTCCTGATCCGACAGAACGTTGCCGTGTCCCCAGAGGCCCTTGGTTTGAATGCCCATGGGCATGTTGTATTTGATAAACGCGGCCGCTTTGTAGGTACGCGCCATGCCGGCGCCGATATTGAAGGACTCGTCGCCCCACAAGGGTGGAAACACCACATCGCCGCGACTGTCCTTGATGCCTTCGCCATTATCGCCGTGGCAGGTGGCGCACTGGGCGTAATAGATCTCCTCGCCGCGCACCGGGTCGGGCACCAGGCTTTGGTCCACAACGCCCGCATTGAGAATATCCACCAATTGATCTTTGGGCGTGCTCTGCGACAGCCACTTCATATAGGCGATCATCGCTTGCATCTCCTCCGATTCGCGCGGCAGTGGCTTGCCGTTCATTGATCGCTGGAAGCAGCCGTTGATGCGGCCTTCAAGGTCAACCTCCTTACCAGCCCGCGGCATGACGCGCGGGTAGAAGTTATAACTGTTGATGTACGGGTCGCCTAGCGGGATCTTGCCTTGCGCAATATGGCAGCTGTTGCAGTTCATGGCGGCGCCGACGTAGTCCGGCAGCAGACGTTTGGTTTCATTGAGCAGTCGCTTGCCATAGAAGATTTGACCAGCGTTCGGTTCGTCATCGATGGCGGTATCCTGGGGAATGGTGTAGGTGCCGATTTTCTGGTTGGCATCCTCCAGGGTGACCAGGTCGTACTGGGCGGCATCGCGCTCTGTCGGCTCCCTGGAGCAACCGCTTATGGCGGTGGCAACGATGGCGACGGCGGCTATCGGGAGAATGAGGCGACGCGCATAGCCATTGCCGTGCCGCGCAAGAGTGCTCAAATATGCGTTAGTCATCATTGAACTCCTTGCTCTACGGGGGGCACGCTCAGATCGGGCGGCAGGTCGGTTCCAACGCGTGGTTTCTTGCTCAGGAAGTGGCGCATTGCGACGACATCGTCCACCGTCACCTCGCTGGCTTGGTTGGTCCAGCTGTTGCGGATGAAATTCACCACCTCGGCGATATCGGCATCGGCCAGGGTATTGAACGCCGGCATGGAGAAGGCCATGCGATCGTGCGGCGTGTCCGGCATGCGGCCGCCACTAAGGGTGATCTGCAAGACGGAGTCCGGATAGAGGGAATACACCGCGCTATTGCCGTCCAGCGCCGGGAAGATGCGTGGCACGCCTTTGCCATCGGCGCGGTGGCACACCTGGCAGTATTCAACGTAGAGCAGGGCGCCGCGCGATTCATAGTCCCCATCCAGCAGCTTCTGGGTGGTGAGATCCTGCTTGGTGGGAAGGCTGACTTTCTTACCGGGTGCGGGGCTGAGCGTTTTCAGATAAGCCGCCATGGCTTGAAGGTCTTCATCGGTCATGTACTGGGTGCTGTGCTCGACCACCTCGGCCATGGCGCCGAAGGCGGCGGTGGTGTCGGTACGGCCGGTTTTGAAGAAATCCACCAGATCGTCGGCATTCCAGGTGCCCAGGCCGCGGTGCTCCCCGCGCAGGCTCTTGGCGCGCCAGCCATCGATGATGGCACCACTCAGATACTCATCCGAATCGGCGTTGGAGAGTGCCACTTCCTGGAAGCCGATGCCGCGTTCGGTATGGCAGGAGCCACAGTGGCCCGGGCCTTCGATCAGGTACTGGCCGCGGGTCAGGATCGGGTCGTCGGTTTGCGGGACGAAATCACGCTTGGGCGCGAACAGGGCTTGCCAGTAGGCCAGCGGCCAGCGCCAGTTGAGCACCGGCGGCAGGTCGCTGGCTTTGTTGGGCTGGTGGACGGGTGCTACGGCAGACATGAAGTAGGCGTACATCGCGGCGATATCCTCATCCGGCATGATCTCGTAGGACGGATAGGGCATGGCTGGATACAGTGCGCTTTTGTCTTTGCGCACGCCGTGCTTGGTGGCATTCAGGAAATCATCGAAGCTGTAATTGCCGATGCCGGTTTCCCGGTCGGGCGTGATGTTGGTGGAGTAAATGGCGCCCAGCGGGGTCAGCATCGGCAAGCCACCGGCAAAGGGCTCACCTCCCAGGGTGCTATGGCAGGCAACGCAGTCGGCGGTGCGGGCGATGTATTCGCCCCGCTCGATCAGCCCGGCGTCGGTGATGTCGATGGTCATACCGCTGCTGGCGGTGCGAAGGTGCGGTAAAGCCTGGCTTAGTGCGAAAGCCAGGACCAAGCCGCCGATAGCCATGACAAGGATGTTGCGTTGCCAGCGTTTCATTGATTCTTCCTCTACACGAGATCGCAAGTAGCGACCGAATTCTGCTCACTTATGTCTCGTCTTTGGCAACCCGTCGCCGAGCCGCACGTAAACAATTATGGCGATTGATCCAAGGTAATGCATTGACTCGGATCAACTGCCATCGTAGCAGCGGACGAGATGTTTACAGCACATTATTAAGGGAACGTTAACTGGATTCAGTCGCATCACCTCAGGCGTTCATCACCTAAGCCCTTCACCACCTAAGGCCTTCCATGGCTTGCGATGGAGGCCCGGAAAGAGGTTGGGCTTTCCCCGGTCTGACTTTTGAAAAAGCGCGAGAAATTTGCCTCATCGGAAAAGCCCATCTGCAGGCTGATCTGGTTGATCGTCATGTTTTTTCGCGAGGGCAGATCCTTGGCGATCGTACTGCGGCATTCGTTGTAAAGCGTGCGCAGGCTGGTGCCTTCTTCATTCAGACGCCGGCTTAGTGTGCGTGAAGACATCAATAGAGCCGTGGCTACGGTCCGTGCTTCAATCGGCTTTTGATCCTGTATCAGGGTCAGAATCACCGCCGACACACGGTAGGCCAGAGCCTGTTGCTGCATCAGCCTTTCTTCATTTTGCCTGAGCGCCAGTTCGATGGCGTTGCAGGTGGCGGAATTACGCGTGGTCAGCGTTGACGATAGATGCTTGGCAGAAAACCGGGCTACATTTTGCTGCGCCCCGGTCTCGATAGTCAGGTTCCGAAGAATCTCGGGTAGCTCGGAGAGCACGAGATTCTCATGGGTCAGGGATATATGTAACGCGGCGGTCTCCCGGCTGAATAACTGGGTAAACGCGTACAGTGCGCAACAAACCATTTCGGTCAGCAACGCGTTTTCC
>CAYXVO010000362.1:0-3589 GCA_964467875.1 uncultured Pseudomonadales bacterium
TTCGCCTCAGCTATTGGACAGCTTACACATGATGCGGCAACTGTCGGAACTGGATGCTTCCTTTCTTTATCTGGAGTCTGAATCCACCCCCATGCATATGGGCGGGATCTATCTGTTCGATAACAGCAGCCGGGAAGACCCTCTGAGCTATGAGGAGTTTCACCAGTACATCGAGTCCCGTCTGCATCTGGCCGACTTCTTTCGTCAACGCCTGGTGGAAGTCCCGCTCAAGCTCGACCACCCCTATTGGGTCGATGATCCAGAATTCGATCTCCAGCGCCATCTCCGCCACATTACGCTGGAAGCACCGGGCAACGAACAGCAACTGCTGAATCTGGCGGCAAACGTGCTGTCACAGCCGCTGCCCCGTGATCGCCCGCTGTGGGAGATCAGTTATGTGGACGGGCTTGCCACGGATCCCGAGGCCAAAGCGCCCTTTGCCATGATTGTGAAAGTCCATCACGCAGCCATCGATGCGGTGACAGGCGATGATGTCATGGGCGCACTGCTGGATTTTTCACCGCAGATCCGCAAACTGATGCCACCCAAGAAGCCGTGGCAGCCTGCACCGCTGCCGTCGCGGGCACGGTTGCTTGGCAATGCCTACAGTTCTGCTCTGAACACGCCATTTCGGCTCGCCCATCTCGCCAAGGATACCGTCGCCGGCGCGTTCTACGCCTTGCTGCTGCAGCGTCTCAAGAACCTGAATCTGCCGCCGGCCCTGTTCAGCGCACCGACCACCCAGTTCAATCAGGCGGTTTCTCCCGATCGGGTGCTGGGCTATACAGAATTCCCGCTGGAACGCTTTCGCCAGCTCAAGTACCAGCACCCGGGCATTACCCTCAATGACCTGGTCATGGCCGTCTGTGCCGATGCCCTATGCGAATACCTGGGCGAGCAGGGGCAACTGCCGGCGCAGCCGCTGATTGCGATGGCGCCGATTTCCGTGCGCTCGAAAAACCTGCTTAGCCCCACGGGCAAGCAGATGTCGGTCATGCTGTTATCGCTGGCCACCAACGAAGCCGATCCCGCCGTTCGGCTCAAGCGCATCCATGAAAATGCGGTTGCCTCCAAGATCTACAGCCAGGCTATCTCCGCAACGCGCCTGACCCAGCTGATTCCTTCCACCATGATCGGCCTTTCAGCCCGGATCTACACGGAATTCCAGCTGGCCCAGCGCCACAAGCCCCTGTTCAACCTACCCATCACCAATGTACCGGGACCGCAAATGCCTCTTTATTTCGGCGGCGCCAAGCTGGTTCGCCAGTTCGGCAGCGCGCCGCTATTCGACGGCATCGGCCTGGTCTTCACGGTGATCAGCTACAACAGCAAGATCACCTTCAGCGTGACATCCTGCCCTCAGATTCTGCAGGACATGGATCAGTTCATGCTGCACGTGCCACGGGCTTTGAAACGGATTGAGGACGCCTTACGGGATGTGGATCTGAATGCGATTCCACCCACCGAGGAGAATGAAGCTAGCTCCATGCTCCTCGGCGGCTGGATCAAGGACGTGGTCGCCCTCTTTACTGACCTGTTCAACGGCTTCTGGAGCAAGAACGACAAGCAGAATCAGGACGATCAGCATTAGTCACATCCAGCCCACCCATTAGCACCAGCACTGGCGAGCGCCAGCGTGGACCAGGGCACAAAGCCGGGCGCGTGAGGGCGCCGAAAAAGAGCACGCGCCCCTTTGGTCCGAGTTGACTACTGGAACGCCCAGCGCAAAAACTCCTTTTTTTCGTCCGCCGACGCCTTGCTCCACAGTATCTTCAAGGCCTCCAGCGGTGGAAGCTCCGCCCCCGGGGCTACCGACGCCAGGGAGTCCGCCGCCACATCGCCTGTCTCCGGGAAGGACACCGGCTCAGCCGCTACCATATCCGCCCGAGATCCGGCGCTCTCACTCCAGGGCGCGCTCTCTGCCACCGTGTGCCCCGCTTCAGTCAACAAGCGTAGTTCTGGCGCTCGCGCAAATTGCTCAACCGTCTCGCGGGTTTTCAGTTGAGGAACCTCGAAGTGGTATGTATCCCCTGGCTGCGCCTCAAAGGTTACCGCCAACAATTCAGACTCAATCTCCTCGGCCCGCTTCTCGCCAATGTCTTTGTTGCCGGGCAATGCCCAGAGCTTGCTGTATCGAAAGACGATGGTGTGAGTACCCGGCAGCAACTCATATTCCATGGCGTCGTTATCGAGCAGGTATGACTTCTGCGCCTTGCCGTCGATCTGGACGATTTCCAGATCGCCTGCTTTCAGCACCCGTGCAACCTCAGTGGCTTCCCGCACCTCGCCCTCATAAGTCCGCACAACCGGCGAGGAGCTGCAGGCAGCCAGAGTCAGCGATGCCACCAGGGCGAGCGCCCAAGGCCTCAGAACACGTAAAAACAAAGACATGATGAGTTCCTTACTCCAAGTCATTAAAGTCTGCACCGGTTTTGTGACAACCATGTTAGCGGTGGATCATTGTCGACGGAGATACGCCCTGTTGCAATCAGCCCACCGCTTCCTGCCTACCCCTGAGACAGGATTCAGATCCGTGTCTGATTTTTGCCTTGCCTCAAAACGACCGGATCTGTTGATTTATACAATGCGCGCGGTAACGGAATGCGCAAGACTGGCCGGGCCATCAACCCGACTTTCCAGCAGCTCGCGAAGCCTGCGGCGCTTTGCCCCGAGAGCTTCGCCCCGAGGTAGGAGGCTATCCCGTGCACTCACCCCGCAGACCCGGCAATCAAGCTTCGAACGGCAATGTTTCCGTGCTCAACCAGCATTCCCCGCCCAATCACCGGCGGCATGAGCTGGGAGAGGTTCCCGCGCGCAGGGAACGCTTCTTCGCGATCAGCAACAGGTGGTATTTCTCAACCAGGGAAGGCTTCGACAGCGGTCCCTATGCAACCCAGCAACGGGCCGCGAGCGGGCTTCGGCGCTTTCTCGAAGTGGTACAACTCCTACCAGACACCGCGAAACCACGGCGTTAGGGACTGTTTTCATCCTGCGGCCGGCCACTGAATCCAGGCGCAGGCCGCCAGAATGATGCCGGCATACAGGCCAGCAACGATATCGTCCAGCATGATGCCCCAGCCGCCACTCAGGCGACGGTCAATCCAGCCAATTGGCCAGGGTTTCCAGATATCGAACAGACGAAACAAGGCAAATCCCGCCAGCATCCAGAACAGGCCGGCAGGCGCGAAACACATGGTAAGCCAGTACCCTACGAACTCATCCCAGACAATGCCGGGATGGTCTTTCACGCCCAACCGCTCCGAGGTCAGGCCGCAGATGGCGACGCCCGCCACAAACGCGAGACCAACGACAAGTAGCAAGTTCAACACCGAGAGCGACTGCATACCCCAGAACAGGAAGACGGCGACCAGGGTTCCGGCGGTACCGGGCCCACGGGGCGTCAGGCCACTACCAAAGCCAAAAGCAAGAAAGTGAATGGGGTTATGCCAGAACCCGACTGGAAAACTACGCGCCACGATTGGCTCAACGGCTGGAACATCCTGGGGCACACTGCACTCCTCGTTCTTATTGTTTACTGCACACTAGCGCACAGCGCGAACAGGCTTATCTGGCCGCTCTAGTCGAAATG
>CAYXVO010000363.1:0-3589 GCA_964467875.1 uncultured Pseudomonadales bacterium
GGCTGGCGGTGCCTGGTCGGTGTAGTGCACAACACCATGCTCATCAACCCATTTGTAGACGTTCCCCGCAAGTAGCGAGGCGCTGGGAGCGGCCAATAGGATGGATAGCAACAGCGGACGTAGCGTCTTCATGATGTCCAGTTTCCTCGAGTCGGGCACAGGGGGATAGAGCGGTTGTCGGTGTCCCGAACACAGGGGATCTGCGTGTTTGGAACATTCGTGTGAAAGCCGGCTATAGTCTAAGCCTAGTAGAATTTCTGTTGACACTGCAATGAAGGCTGTCAAAATTGTTGATTGCCTACGCAATATCAAGAGGGCCGCTGCTGGCAACCCCGAGCAGCACTCTCCTTGGAGTTAACCACACATATCTGCATTTGCAAGCTGCTGACGTCACAACACGTCACAGATGGATTGTCCGGCACGCTACCGCGCCTCGGGCAAGTCTAAAGAGATGACCTCTCGCGATGACTTAAGGCTGGTGTGGCAAGTCTTCCCGGATGACGCGTCCGGGTAGGTCTATTTGGTTGTCCGAAAAATCCTTACGCGCGCGAGCGCGGAAGCTACGCGATAGAGAGGAAACTGAACCGTGGAGTTACTATCAGGCGCAGACATGATCGTCCGATTCTTGCAGGATGAGGGCGTCGAATACATCTACGGGTACCCCGGTGGTGCCGCACTTCATATTTACGATGCGCTATTTCGCCAGGACAAGGTCAAGCACGTCCTGGTGCGTCATGAGCAAGCCGCAACCCATATGGCCGACGGCTATGCCCGTGCCACCGGCAAGGCCGGCGTGGTTCTGGTTACCTCTGGCCCGGGCGCGACCAATGCGGTGACTGGTATTGCCACGGCGTTTATGGACTCCATTCCGATGGTGGTGCTGTGCGGTCAGGTCCCGACGACGCTGATCGGTGAAGATGCCTTCCAGGAAACCGATATGATGGGCGTCTCCCGCCCGATCGTTAAGCACAATTTCAGCGTGCGCGATCCGCAGAAAATCCCGGAAGTGCTGAAGATGGCATTTTATCTGGCGGAAACTGGCCGTCCGGGTCCGGTTGTGGTCGATATTCCCAAGGATATGACGTCGCCAAATGAGCGCTACGAGTACATCTTTCCAAAGAAAGTGAAGATGCGCTCCTACAACCCGCCGGTGCGCGGTCATGCGGGGCAGATCAAAAAAGCCGTCGACATGATGTTGGTCGCCAAACGGCCGATCATCTATGCCGGCGGCGGCGTCGTGCTGGGGCACGCATCGGATGAGTTGACCGAGATGACCCGGTTGCTGGGCTTCCCCATTACCAATACGCTGATGGGTATTGGTAGTTATCCGGCGGATGACAAGCAGTATTTAGGCTGGCTTGGAATGCATGGGACCTATGAAGCCAATATGGCGATGCACCATAGTGACCTGATCATTGCCATTGGCGCGCGCTTCGATGACCGGGTGACTAACGCGACCGACAAGTTCTGTCCGGGCGCCAAGATCATCCACGTGGACATTGATCCTGCATCCATTTCCAAGACGATTGAAGCCGATGTGCCGATTGTGGGGCCGGTCGACTCGGTTCTCAAGGACATGCTGGCTTTGATCGGCGAAGCCAAGCGCAAGCCTGAACAGGAAGGGCTGGCAGCCTGGTGGCGCCAGATTGAAGAGTGGCGCAAGGTGCACGGCATGCGGTATGCGGTTGATCCCAACGGACCAATCAAGCCGCAGGAGGTGATTCAGGCCCTGCATCAGGTAACTCGCGGCAATGCCTATGTGACCACGGATGTAGGTCAGCATCAGATGTTCACGGCGCAGTACTACAAGTTTAACAAGCCGAACCGCTGGATCAACTCGGGCGGTTTGGGCACCATGGGCTTTGGTCTGCCTGCGGCCATGGGAGTGAAGCTCAACTTTCCAGACGAGGACGTTGTCTGTGTCACGGGCGAGGGCAGCATCCAGATGAACATTCAGGAGCTCTCTACCTGCAAGCAGTACAATCTGCCGGTGAAGATTCTCAATCTGAACAATCAGGCGCTGGGCATGGTAAAGCAGTGGCAGGATATGAACTATGAGTCCCGTCACTCACAATCCTATATGGAGTCCTTGCCGGATTTCATGAAGCTCGCCGAGGCTTATGGTCATGTGGGTATCATCGTGCGCAAGCGTGAAGAGTTGATGCCAGCTCTGGAAAAGGCCTTCGCCATGAAAGATCGTCTGGTGTTTCTGGATGTATATGTGGACCCCGCCGAGCATGTGTACCCGATGCAGATCGCACGCGGTTCCATGAAAGATATGTGGTTGAGCAAAACGGAGAGGGTTTAGTCAGCATGCGCCGTATTATTTCTGTCTTGCTTGAGAACGAACCGGGCGCCCTCTCACGGGTGGTTGGTCTTTTCTCCCAGCGCAATTACAACATTGAAACACTCACGGTCGCGCCGACCGAGGAGCCGTCCCTGTCACGCCTGACGGTGACGACGGTGGGATCGGACCGGGTTATCGAGCAAATCACCAAGCAGCTCAACAAGCTGATAGAGGTGGTTAAGCTGGTCGACCTGACGGAAGGGCCGCATATCGAACGCGAGCTTATGCTGATCAAGGTAAAGGCGGTTGGATCGCAGCGCGCCGAGATCAAGCGTACCGTCGATATCTTCCGTGGGCAGATCGTGGATGTCACCACCACGGTCTACACGGTTCAGTTGACCGGTAGCAGCGATAAGCTGGATGCGTTTATTCAAGCCATTGGCAAGAGCTGCATTCTTGAAGTGGTTCGGTCCGGCGTCTCCGGCATTGCCCGTGGTGAGAAAGTGCTGAGTCTGTAAAAAAATCTGAGTCTGTGATCGTCTGGATACACACTCTTTGTTCATATGTGCCGTTCAAGGCGGCGCCAGATAAATAGGGGAACATCATGCAAGTTTATTACGACAAAGACTGCGACCTGTCCATTGTCCAGGGCAAGAAGGTAGCAATCATTGGTTACGGCTCCCAGGGCCATGCCCATGCCTGTAACCTGAAGGATTCCGGTGTGGATGTGACCGTTGGTTTGCGCCCTGGTTCTTCCTCCATCGCCAAGGCGGAAGCGCATGGCCTGAAGGTCACTGACGTTCCTTCTGCCGTCGCTGCCGCAGATCTGGTTATGATCCTGACGCCGGATGAGTTCCAGTCCCAGCTTTACAAAGCCGAGATCGAGCCAAACCTGAAAGAAGGTGCTACCCTGGCGTTCGCTCATGGCTTTGCTATCCACTACAACCAGATCGTTCCGCGCAAGGATCTGGACGTGATCATGGTCGCGCCCAAGGCGCCGGGCCATACGGTTCGCACGGAGTTCGTAAAAGGCGGCGGTATTCCTGACCTGATTGCGATCTTCCAGGACGCATCTGGCAATGCCAAGAACGTCGCGCTGTCCTATGCCAGCGGTGTGGGTGGCGGACGTACCGGTATCATCGAGACGACTTTCAAAGATGAAACCGAGACAGACCTGTTTGGTGAGCAGGCTGTTCTCTGCGGTGGCGCTGTCGAGCTGGTTAAGGCTGGCTTCGAAACTCTGGTGGAAGCCGGTTACGCGCCGGACATGGCATACTTCGAGTGTCTGCACGAGCTGAACCT
>CAYXVO010000364.1:0-3262 GCA_964467875.1 uncultured Pseudomonadales bacterium
ATTTTTCATGCTACGTACCGAGTGTTCCCTCTCCCGGCAAGGGAGAGGGAGTAAACGCAGCAATCTGAAAGATCTGAGCAAAAATCAGCTAACCCCTTAAACGAGATCTGCCAGAGTCCTGGAACGGCAAGGATCCCGAAATCGGCAGGGTGAGCAATTGTCACTCTTTAACGGGATGTGGGCAAGTTCTAACCGATCAGGCGGCGATGTCCGAGGCTACTGCGTGGTTCCGTGCCACGGGTGAGTACAGCCCACTACGGCGTTTCGTCCAGGATGCTGAAGGACAGAAACGTCGTGAAGAGCGCCAAAGGAAGGATGATGTAAAGCACCGGGTTGATGAGCATGGTGGCACCCGAGATGAGCCAGACATTCTTGACGATTCTCCTCTTCCGCCGGTACTTCTGGGTCTGCGGGCGCAGGAGTTGATGGCGGCGTTGCGGTGACAGCGCGCCAAGCCAACTTGGGAGCAGGCAGTGGCGCAACCAGAGGTAGAACAAATCCATGAGTCACGCTCCTGGGGGCTCGTCAGTTCTACATAAGGCTAGGCTGGGAGGTCACTGGTTTTCAAGTGGACGCAGAAGCGCTTGCGGGAATCGGGCATTGGGCATTGGGCATTGGGCATTGGGCATTGGACATTGAACGAAATAGACGGAAGGCGGCTGAAGTAAACCGAAAGATGGGCGGAGTTAAGTTCAGAGACATTAACTCCGCCATCCGGATCCATGCTTTATTTTTGTTCCTTATAGTAGCGGAATATTTCAGCAAGGTTCCTTTTTGGGGTGAAGTTGAACGTATGTTGAAACAGTCGATTATCGAGAATCACTGGGTACTTGAAGTAGTCCATCAAAAAGGCCGGGAATGAGTCCAGATCAAGCATGCGGCTTATGAGCCGCGGGACCACGGGCGGAATCGAGGGCAGCGGCACGCGGATACAGCCACAAGCCTCCAGCGCCTCCTGGTAGGATACCCAATCATCCGGGGCCACGTTGTAGATACCCCGCTTATTCTTTTCATACGCCAGGATGATCGCATCCGCCATATCCTCGATATGGATGAACTGCATCATGGGCGAGAAGCCAGCCAGAACCGGAGACAGGCGGTTGGACAGAAGGTTGCTCATGGTATTGCGCACCCCGGGACCCACGATATTGCAGGGCCGGAGGATATGGATGTTGAGCTCGGGATACTTCCACAGGTAGATATTGGCAAGGTTCTCCAGCTCTACGGAATCGATCAGATCCATGGTGACGCCCGCGGCTTTGAGTGGCGCGGCTTCTTCCAGCAGTGCCGGATTGTAGGCGTTGGCTCCATAGACATGGAAGGTGGAGAGGATCAGGACCCTGCCTACCTGGTACTTGTGGCAGAGGTCCAGAAGTTTCTGCGTGCCTAGTACATTGGCATTGTACCGCCGCATGCGGTTTTCTTCGGAGGTGATGATCCGACCCATGTGGATCAGAGCCTGAATCTTGTGCTTGCGGAAAATGTCCTCGAAGCCACGCTTGCCGATGTCGATCCGGTAGCTTGGGATGTCATCGCCCAGGTATACCTGCTCGCGAAAATCCACGGCGACTACCTGATACCGATCCCGCAGACGGGCAATGACCTGTTGTGCCAGCGCGCCTGCGGCGCCGGTGACCAGGATCTGTGGCCGATCGGCGGACGCGCCTGGTTGCCCAACTTCTTGCAATTTCGGCTTATTCACGCGTGCTGGCCGAGACGTGGCTGCCGTGGGCTTGTTGCTCGGACCGCTCTTCTTCGGGCCATTCTTTTGGTTCGGACTGTTCGCGTCTTTCATCAGAAAAGCCTTTTGCGCTCGTTTAGACCTTTATTGATCAGATCGCTAATCACGGTTTTGACCTGATCGACACGGTGGGTCACGTCGGATTCCGTGACTTCAACGTTATCGAAGTGCATGGGTTCACCGACGTTAATGATGACCTTGGCTGGAAAAATTACCGGTAGAGCCAAGGGCACATAGGGGACACCCAGCATGTTGGCGAGCGGCTTGATGTTGGCGAAGGCGGGAATGGTTTCTTCGCAGCCGACCACGCCAACAGGCACAACGGCTGCGTTGTATTGCATGGCCAGGTGCATGAAACCATTGCCAAAGCGCATCAGCTTGTAGCGGTCACGATAGAGTTTACCGGAGCCGCGCACACCCTCGGGAAAGACGATGACTGCTTCGCCACGCTCCAGCACCTTGGCACAATTAACCGGGTCGCCCAGGACTGCGCCAATCTGGTTGAGAATGTTGCCCAGGTACGGCACCGTGGGGAAAAAGCGCTCGATCATTGCCCGTGGCAGACGTGGTTGCTTTTCACGAGTTCCCAGCGCATAACCGATCAGCAGGCCATCGATGGGCAACTGGCCACTGTGGTTGGAAATAATGAGAACCGGGCCATCGGCGGGCACATTATCAATACCATGTATTTCTACCCGAAAATATTTTTCAAAAATGGGGCGAAACAGCGCGGCGGTGATTTTGTTGGTATCGACGTTAAAGCCCCAGGGGTCATAGCCCAAAGTTCCGACCGGCTTTTGGATTTTGTCGAGTTGCTTATCCAGCTCCTCCGAAACCAACCATTTCTTTAACATGGTTCTTATTTTCATTGGCTTTCCTTTGTCTACATCCTGTCTTTGGACTGGCCGATGTGGTTGCCGCTTATCGAGAAGTCAGGGCGGCCATAAACTTGGCGTAAGTATAAACGAGAGAGACCGTTAGATGTACAAATGTAAACGAAACTGCGGGTGTGTTTGTGTTCGCTAAAACGCGGACGACACCGTTTTTCGCGACCTTATGGTAAGATCCGCCTACTTAATTGAAACGGAAAGGAAAACCATGATAAACGAGAATCCTGGCTTTTGGCTCCGGCTGATGTGGGCCTTTCGCTATTTCTTTCTGGTTCTGACCAGCGCTGGATTTGCGCGCCAGGTTGCTGTGCTGGATCAACAGCGCCAGATCACGGCGGCCAAAGCCAATGCTGTCAACAAAGCCAAAGCTGTCAACAAAGCCGATGCTGCCACCAATGCCGGCGTGGCGGCGGTAGACGCCGCGGACACTCAGACGCACGCACAGCCCGAGCCAGTCGACGCGCCGGTACCGATGGCGAATACGCAGCCAGCAGCGAGTGCCGAGCCTGCGGTGGAACCGGCACAACCGGTATTGCAGCTGTTAGGCCTGTTGCAGCAAGAGGCTCGCTTCGTCGATTTCCTGCAGGAGGACGTGACTCAGTTTTCCGATAGCGACATTGGCGCCGCGGCG
>CAYXVO010000364.1:3272-3584 GCA_964467875.1 uncultured Pseudomonadales bacterium
ATGGCGGATGTCGCAAGGTTCTTCAACAGTACATGGTTCTGGCACCGGTCATGAACGATACGGAACAGAGTCGGGTGACGCTGGCCACGGGCTTTGATCCGGCGGAGATCCGTCTGACCGGGCGAGTCGCCGGCCAGGGGCCATTCTCGGGTACGCTGATGCATCGCGGCTGGAAGGTCACTCGCGTTGAACTGCCTGCCATGGCGCCCGGGCACAACGCCTATGTGCTGGCGCCGGCCGAAGTGGAGGTGTGACATGGCCCGCTACGCCGTTGGTATCGATCTGGGAACCACCCATTGCGTTCTGTCCTAT
>CAYXVO010000365.1:0-377 GCA_964467875.1 uncultured Pseudomonadales bacterium
CATCCCGTAGCATCCGCTCTTTCTCGCGACTCTCCATCAGTACAAGATTATCAAAGACATCCTTTACCTCATCGGTCGGCGCGGAGTTGCGGATCTCCTCGTAGAGGTGGATCAGCATGTCGTGAAACTTTAGAGCCAAGCGGACCACGTCGTTGGTGCCAATGGTCGTCAGGTGGGACTTCAAGTCGTGCATGTTGTCCGGTAAATCCAGTTCGGGAAAATGATCATGCCAGGTGTTCAGGACCTGTGCGTCGGCTCCTTCCTCAAAGTGCTTGATCGTGGCTTTCACCGCCTTCTGGTGATCGGCGAGGTACTGCAGTAAAAGCGCGACGCGCTCCCGCACAGGACCGTTAGCCATGTTCTGGTATTCCATGGAA
>CAYXVO010000365.1:387-3581 GCA_964467875.1 uncultured Pseudomonadales bacterium
CCAGTCCAAAATTTCACGAACTTGGCGGTAGCGTGTGGGTTGATAACGCATGTGCGACTCCTTGCTGTCCGGCTGCTCGACCAAGCACCGGCAATACCGGCAATGGGGTGGCGGAGTGTAGCCGAGGCGGCCGGGGTGGGCGTAACTCGTCCCTTCATTCTAGAGAACAAGTCTGTTCACGGGAAAATGCGATGAGGCGGCCGCCAACCTGAGTGCCGCATCCGGGAGGGACGCGGCGCCCCAGGCGTGGAGCGATTAAGGCGTGACGGTAAAGCGGGCGGTGGCGAGCAGGTTGTTGCGATCGTCTATGACTTTGACTTCCCACTGACCTGTCATGTAGCGGTCGATGAACTTGCTGGATGAGGAGATGATCGGCCGCTGACTGGTAGGCATGCGCACCCTGGCCATCTGCTTGCCGTCGCGATACCAGTAGTGGAAGAGGTCGCGATCTTGTAAGCCACTGGTTTCAGTAAACAGATAAATCCGCAGAAGACCCTGGTCGTTCATTGGAATTACGGAGCTCAACTGATCCACCGGTGCTCTATTGACGACGTTGCTGGTCAGCTGTGCGCGCTTTACATGCTTTGAATGCAGGGTCACGTTGGCCTGTGCCGTGCTGTCTTGAGCATCTTCCGGCGCTGGAGCGTCCGTTGTTGCTTCTGGTGTCGTCGCCTTTGCGGCGACAGACGCCTCGTCGGCAGATGAAGAAGGTTTCGACGTTGATTCAGGAGATTGCGGTGCTTGTGTAGGCGCAGAGCCTGCCAGGTGGGATGACTCCGCCTGTGGCAGTTCGACTTGCGGTAAAGCGTCACTGTCTTGCAGGAAGATATTGCTTGCTGGAACCGGCGCGGAAGCCACCTCTGAGGGTTCGCTCAGCCACCGGTAGGTCAGCCAGGTAAGCCCCCCAGCCAGCAAAACCCCGACAAGCACGACAGCAAGGATGCGGTGCCAGTGGTACTCGATGATCTCACGGGTAGGCTGGAGTTCGTTGGGCTCTATGGGTTGTTTGCTGTTGACGCGAATGACAAGTCTGGGCATGAGGGATTAATTTAGGTCTGGCTGGCGAACAGTGGATTGGGCTGAAGCAAGAGTTGGGCTGAAACAAGGGTTGAATCTTACGTTACAAACGCGGCAATGAACATAGTTGGGGTGATACCGGGCCCTATTTACAGTCTTGGCCTTGCGGTCTGCGGTCGGTGATCAACAGGCTGTCGTTGCGCACTGATCGTTGAGGACCTGCTCACATGATAGAGCTGAGTGAGAGTGGTGTTTATCAGGATTAGAGGTAAGATGCGAAGTCAATATCGGGTGTAACGCTAGGTGTGCGTCAGTCGCCATCCATGAACGAGGAGTCCCTGTGAAATTTCTGAGCCCCGTCGATCAACTGTTCCTCTGGCTGGAAAAGCGCCAGCAACCGATGCATGTGGCGGGTTTGCAGATTTTTTCGGTGCCTGATGGTGCGCCAGACGATTACGTGCAGTCACTTGCCGATTTTCTGCGGGAACAGCGCGACGTGGGTCCACCGTTCAATCAACGCCTGGGATTGAACTATGGGCGTTATTGCTGGAAAGAGGATCGTCGGCTCGATCTGGATCATCACTTTCGCCATGAGGCCTTGCCGCAACCGGGGCGCATCCGTGAATTGCTGGCGCGTGTCTCCGCCGAGCACAGCAACCTGCTGGATCGGGCGCGGCCGCTGTGGCAGTGCCATCTGATCGAAGGGTTGCAGGATCGTCGTTTCGCGCTGTATACCAAGGTGCATCACTCCCTGATGGATGGGATTTCCGCGATACGCCTAATGCAGCGCTCTCTTTCCGACAACCCCAACCTGCGGGACATGCCACCGGTTTGGGCAATTCCACCCCAGCTTGGCGAATCCCCCCGCTCACAGCCACATCTGGACGTGCTGGCCAACCTGGCGCATCTGGTATCGGAGGCGGGCCAGCAGATCGCCACGGTCCCGACGGTGGTGCGGGAAGTGTATAAAACCATTCGCGAGGCACAGCGGAATCCCCTGTACGATTCTGTGTTCCGGGCTCCCCGTTGTATTCTCAATGAGCGTATTACCGGGTCGCGGCGCTTTGCTGCCCAATCCTATTCTCTGCACCGCGTCCGGCGTATTGCTCAGGCGTCTGGCGCAACGCTTAATGATGTCGTGCTGGCCATGTGCGCCAGCGCCTTGCGCAAGTATCTGGAGAGCCAGAATGCCTTGCCGGCATCACCCCTGATTGCAATGGTGCCCATGTCACTGCGGCAGGACGAGAGTGCTGGTGGTAATCAGGTGGCCGTGATTCTGGCCAGCCTGGCGACCCATCTGGCTGATCCGGTTGCACGCCTGCAGGCAATTCGCGAATCCGTGCAGACGGCAAAGAATCGTTATGCCGCTATGACGCCTGCGGAAATTCTCAATTACACCGCCCTGGTGATGGCGCCGGCAGGTGTTCATCTACTGACGGGGATGATGCCCCAATGGCAAACCTTTAACGTGATTATTTCCAATGTGCCGGGTCCGCGTGAGACGCTGTACTGGAATGGTGCGTCCATGGAAGGTCTTTATCCTGTTTCCATTGTGCTGGACCGGCTGGCGCTGAACATGACGATGACCAGCTATCGCGATCATCTGGAGGTGGGGCTGATCGGCTGTCGCCGTACCTTGCCGAGTTTGCAACGTCTGCTCGATTATCTGGAGGATGGGTTAAAAGAATTGGAGGTTGCCATCGGCTAGGCGTTCGCAAGGGCAGGTACACAGTCGATCAAATGATAGGCAGCCCAGAGGCTCGCACCGCCATGGAGAGTGGCTGATTACAGCGGGAATCGGCAAGACTATGATGAACACTAACGGCGCATCCGCAATCGGTGCGTTCAGAAGCCGCGCATCTATCAAACACGCGCCTGCATTGAACATGCGCATCCATCAAACGCGCTTACCCATCAGATAATAGGGGGCATTTTATGATGACATTGCCAGGGAATACTCACAGCGTGGTTTTGGGCTACATCCTCTGGATTTTTGGTTTCACGGGCGCGCATCGGTTTTACTATGGTAAGCCGGTGACCGGGACCATCTGGTTTTTGACGCTGGGATTGCTGGGCATCGGTTGGCTGATTGACCTCTTTCTCATTCCCGGTATGGACCGAAATGCCGATCTACGCTACCAGGAAGGCCCCATCAACTATAGTGTCGCCTGGATCCT
>CAYXVO010000366.1:0-3574 GCA_964467875.1 uncultured Pseudomonadales bacterium
ACGTTCATTTACATTCCAATCTGGAGGCCGTATCGCGTCGGGGTAAGCGATTGCGATGCGCGTCCGAATCTGTTTTAACTGTAAATTTATACACTAAAATGCGCCAAAACCCACACCTCGATGGCGCTTTGCACAGGGCACCAGATGTTCATCGTCCATTCTTCCAATCGCACGGAGCGCTTGCTCGACCAGCTGTTGCAGGTGCTGGAAAGCCAGCCCCTGCGCCAGCCCCTGCGGGCGGAACAGGTTCTGATCCAGAGTCCCGGCATGGCCACCTGGCTCAAGCTGCGCATCGCCGAGCGTTTGGGGGTTGCCGCCAACATCGAGTTTCCGTTGCCGGCGGTGTTTTTCTGGAACCTGTTCTGCCGGGCCATGCCCCAGCTTCCCGAGCGCTCGCCGTTTGACCGGGAGGTGCTGACCTGGCGTCTGCTGCGGCTATTGCCCACCCGGCTGGAAGACCCGCGCTATGCGCCGCTCAAGCATTATCTGGCCGGCGACCACGACAGCCTGTTGCAGTATCAGATCAGCCGTAAGCTGGCGGAGCTACTGGAGCGCTATCAGATCTACCGTCCGGACTGGATCGAGGCCTGGCAGGCGGAGCAGCCGGTGGACGCATTGGCGGAGCATCCCCACGCGAGCTGGCAGGCCGATCTTTGGCGTCTGTTGTGTGCGGAGGAAATGGATGCGGAGGAAATGGGTACGGATGAAACGGCTGCCGAGGAACTGAGCGCGGATGAATCCGAGCCCCTGCACCGGGTGCGGATTCAGCAGCGCTTTGCCGAGCAGCTGGCGGCGGGCGAGATCGAGTCCGCGCTGTTGCCGGAGCGGGTGTTCGTGTTCGGTATATCGGCGCTGCCGCCCCAGCACCTGGATCTCATGATGAGCCTGGCGCAACGCCTCGACGTACACCTGATGCTGCTCAATCCCTGCAAGTACTACTGGGGTGACGTGCCGGGCGAGCGTCTCCAGCAGCGCCTGATCGACCGGCTGAAACCGGGGCGGACGGTGCCGATTGAAGCCGGTGCGGTGGATTACTACCTGGAGGGCTGCCCGTTGCTGGCGTCCTGGGGCAAGCTGGGGCGGGATTATCTGGCGCAGATCTATGCCTATAACGAAGTGCAGGAGAACCGAGACGATCTGTTCATGGCGCCCCGCAATAAGGGGCTGCTGGGGCGGGTGCAGCGGGATCTGCTGTACCTGCGCCAATCCGGCGGCGAGGCGGTGACTTTGGAACGGCTCCAGTCCAGCCGCCATAAGCAGCTGGTTCAGGCTGACGACCGCTCCCTGCGGGTGGCCTGTGCCCACAGTCCCCTGCGGGAAGTGGAAGCGTTGTACGACTACCTGCTGGACTGGTTCGATAACCGGCGGATCGGCCTGCGGCCGCGGGACGTGGTGGTCATGGTGCCCGACATCAACCGTTTCGCGCCCTTTATCCAGGCGGTGTTCGGCAGCGCGCCAAAGCACCGCCAGATTCCCTTTGCCATTGCCGATCAGGCCCTGCAGGCGGAACACCCGGCCATCGGCGCCTTGCGCAGCCTGCTGTCGTTGCCCCTGTCGCGGCTGGGGCGGTCGGAGCTGCTGGATATTCTGGAGGTGCCGGCGGTGCTGCGGTGCTTTCGCCTGCAAGAGAGTGATTCGCTGCTGGCTGGAGGAAGCTGGCATTCGCTGGGGCCTGGACGCCGAGCACCGGGCTCAGAACGTGCCGGACATGCCGGCTGCGAGCGACTTCAACACCTGGTCGCGAGGCCTGGAACGGCTGTTGCTGGGTTACGCGGTGGGCGAAGTGGAGGACACGGTGGGCGATGCCTTGCCCTATGGGGGTATCGAGGGGGGGCAGGCCCATCTGGTGGGAGCCTTGTGTGAGTTTCTCGGCCAACTGCGCCAGACCCTGGCGCTGAGCCGACAGGCACGTCCCTTGCGGCAGTGGATCGGGCAGGCCCAGGATCTGCTGCAGACTTTCTTCCGTTTTGAGGGCGGAGAGGAAAACAGCCTGCGGGTGCAGCTGGTGCAGGCGTTGGATGCGCTGCAGGAACAGGCCACGCTGGCCCGCTTTGCAGAGCCTCTCTCGCTCACCGCTTTTCGCAGCGCCTGGTTTGCCGAATTTGAGCAGCCGCTCGACAGCGCCCGCTTTCTGGCGGGCAAGGTGAATTTCTGCACGCTGATGCCCATGCGCAGCATCCCGTTCCGGGTGGTGTGTTTGCTGGGCATGAATGATGGTGAGTACCCGCGCATCCTGCCCCGGCTGAGCTTCGATCTCATGGCCGTCCAGCCGCGGCGCGGCGATCGCTCCCGCCGTGATGACGACCGCTACCTGTTTCTGGAGGCGCTGATCTCGGCCCGCGATGGGCTCTATATCAGCTATGAAGGCCGCGACCCCCGGAATAACAAGGCGCGGGCGCCCTCGGTGCTGGTCAGCGAGTTGGTGGAATACGCCGAGCAGAATTTCTGCCTGGCCGGCGACGAGGATCTGGCGTCGGCGGACAGCGCCCACCGGTTGCGCCAGTGGCTGGTGAACGACCACCGCCTGCAGCCGTTTCACGCGCGTTACTACCGCTCCGGCCTGTCCGATCAACCGGCCAGCTATGTGGACGACTGGTTGCCGTTGCTGCAGCCGCGTCGGACACGAGCGCAGGAGCCTGCGACCTTGACCCTGGCGACGAGCCCGCCTGACCTGATCGAGTTGGCCCAGCTTCAGGCGTTCTTCGACAACCCCTGCCGGGCGTTTCTGCAGGATCAGCTGGGGGTGCGCTATCTCCGCCCTGCCGAGCAAAAGCCGGATGTGGAGCCGTTTGAACTGGATGGCCTGCAGCGCTACCAGTTGCGCCTGGCGCGCCTGGCGAGTCTGTCGCGACAGGAACCGGAGGCGCGCTTTCGCCAGCGCTGGCAGGCGGCGGGCGAGTTGCCGCCGGGCGCCCAGGGCGAGCGTCTGCTGATGCAGGAACTGCAGGCGGCGGATGCCCTCTACCAATGCCAGGCCGAGCTGACCGCGAACCCCCGCGCCGATCGCGAACTGGACTGCCAACTGGAAGGCCTGCGGGTTCAGCACTGGTTTCGCGATCTGTACGAAGTCGGGCGGGTGCAACTGACGCCGGCCCGGGTGCGGGGCAAGCAGCTGGTCCGGGCCTGGATCGCCCATGTGTTTTTCAATCTGCTGCCACAGGATGTGGCTGAAAACGGGATGGGGCCGAGCTGGCTGGTGGGTTGCGTCGCCGGCCGTCCGGTTGTCCAACGGTTCCAGCCATTGGCGCCGAGGGTTGCACGCGACCATGCCGAACGTCTGATCCACGCCTACCGCCAGGGCCTGACACGGCCGTTGCCGTTTCTGCCCAACAGCGCCTGGGCCTGGGCCGAAGCGAAACCGGCTCAGCGCGAGCGTAAGGCGACCGAGGTGTTTCGCGGTAATCGGTTTCAGGGCCAGGCCGGCGAAGGCGAGGACCCGTACGTGCAGCGTCTGTTTCCTCGCTGGGACAGTTTGAGCGAGGAGCTGGCGGTGTGGGCGGAGGTGCTGGTGAGGCCGGCGCTTGAGGCGCTGATCCGCGAGGACGAAATGACCGCTGAGGAAACCTCGGTCCGC
>CAYXVO010000367.1:0-1797 GCA_964467875.1 uncultured Pseudomonadales bacterium
CAATCTGATCGTTGGTGGTACCGGTTTTGCCTGCCAGATCACGACGATTCAATGCTAAGGCGCGACGACCGGTCCCTTTGGTGATTACATCACGCAGTATGGAATGCATGATGTAAACAGAGCGAGAATCGGCAACCTGTGGAGCTGGCGGTAAGGCTCCCGCTGCAGTGGCCGTTGGCGCATCTGCTTGGGTATTGTTGGCTTTGGTATCGGGCTGCCCGTTGTTTTCGTTGTCTGTGATGCTGCTGGCTGCCGTGGCTTGATCTGCTTCGCCGGTGGTTTGGCAAGGGCCGGCGCAGGCCGTTGGCGGGGTCGCTTCGTAGATTGTCTCGCCGACACTGTTGTCGATACGCTGGATAAAGTGCGGTGCGATGCGGTAGCCGCCGTTGGCCAAGATGGCATAGGCCGTTGCCAGCTCAAATGGGGTGAGAGACGCGCTGCCTAAGGCAAGGGACAGATCCCGGGGCAGGTTGTTCGGAGAAAAGCCGAAGCGACTGACGTAGTCAATGACGGGCTGAATTCCTAGTGAGCGCAGAAGTCGGATCGAGACCAGGTTGCGTGACTCATAAAGCGCTTGCCGCAAGCGGGTCGGTCCCTTGAACTGGCCGCCTGAATTCTGTGGGCGCCACGCGGACTCAAGTTGATCGTCGGCGAAAACGACTGGGGCGTCGTTAATCAGGGTGGCTGGTGTCATGCCCATTTCCAGGCCGGATAGGTACAGGAATGGTTTGAAGCTGGAGCCGGGTTGTCGCGCTGCCTGAATTGCTCGGTTGAACTTGCTGTAATAGAAGTCGAAGCCGCCAGCCAGTGCAATCACGGCGCCATTGCGAGGACTGATTGCGACCAGGGCGCCTTGCGCTCGTGGAATCTGGCTGAGCTCCCAGGCATCGGAGTCTTCTTTCTGCCGGATGCGGACGAGGTCGCCTGTTTTCAGGATGTCCGAAGCTGTTTTTGGCGATGGGCCCAGACGGTTTGTGCCCAAGTGAGGGCGCGCCCATTTCAATCCCGTCCAGGGAATTGTGGCCGCTTCGTCGCGTGCGGTAACAACTTTAACTGATTGCTGATCCACGCGAGTGACAATGCCGGGAGTCAGGCCTCCAACGGTCGGCGTGCTACGCAGCAGCTTCTGGATGTCCGTGGTGGACAGTTCGTTGATTTTGAAGTTCTGCTCTGGGCCGTGATAACCGTGACGCTCGCTGTATTGGAGCAGCCCTGTGCGAAGTGCTTGTTGTGCGGAGCGTTGTGGGGCGCTTTCGAGCGTCAGGTAAACCCGATAGCCATCTTCATAGGCGCCTTCACCAAATCGTTGGACCAGTTCCTGGCGCGCCATTTCGGCAATATAGGGTGCTTCCAGGTCGGGGCTGGGGCCGTGAAAGCGGGCGACGGAGGGCTGAGCAACGGCTTCCTGGTGCTGAGCCTGTGTAATGTGCCCCAGCTCCAGCATGCGACCCAGGATCCAATCCCGGCGGCTCATCGCCCTGGGTTCGTTCGCGAGTGGATTGTAGCGCGACGGTGCCTTTGGGAGGCCGGCGATCATGGCGGATTCGGCCAGGGTGAGCTGCTGGATGGATTTGCCGTAGTAGGTATTGGCGGCCGCCTCAATGCCGTACGCACGGTTACCCAGGTAAATTTTGTTCAGATACAGTTCAAAAATTTCCTGTTTGGACAATTCCTGTTCAATCTGCAGGGCGAGCAGGATCTCATTGAACTTGCGGGCAAACGTTTTTTCATGGGAGAGAAAAAAGTTCTTTGCCACCTGCATGGTGATGGTGCTGCCGCCGGACTGAATGCTGCCAG
>CAYXVO010000367.1:1807-3562 GCA_964467875.1 uncultured Pseudomonadales bacterium
CCTTGAGGTCAATGCCGAAGTGTTCAAAGAAGCGACTGTCTTCCGCGGCGAGAAAGGCATTCAGCAATTCCTGGGGCACATCGTCGATCTTGACCGGGGTGCGGCGCTTTTCGCCAAATTCGGCAATCAGCTCCTCATCGGCGGAAAAGACCCGCAGCGGAATCTGTAGTTTGACATTCTTTAGCTGCTCCGCGTCTGGTAGCGACGGTGTGAGCAGAAGATAGACGCTCGTCAGCAAAATCCCGGTGCTAAAGACGACTAGTCCGCATGTCCAGCTCAAAAACCTTAACAATCTCACAAAACGACTCATGGGTTTCCTGACATCTTCAAAATCTGCGTCTATTATCTAAGTAGTTGCTTTGGCACTAGCTAAAGCAGGCCATTATAAGCCCTTTTTCATGCTTGTATTAGCAAAGCGCAACGCTATTGCTAAGCTCCCTGTAAAAGTAGCACGCAATCGGTCTTCTATAACTGTGTAACGCAGATAGGGTTTCGCCGTGTTAGGACTGTTTGGAAAAAAAGCGAACGCATTGCTCGGAATCGATATCAGCTCGACATCTGTCAAACTGATCGAGCTCAGCAGAAATAACGGTCGCTATCGAGTCGAAAGCTATGCGGTTGAACCGCTGCCGCCGAACTCGGTGGTGGAAAAGAATATTAACGATGCCGAGGCAGTTGGCGATGCGGTAAAACGCGTAGTCGCCAAATCCCGCACCAGTGTGCGGACTGCGGCGGTGGCGGTGGCCGGTTCGGCTGTCATCACCAAAGCAATCCATATGCCTGAGGGGCTGCGGGAACGCGATCTTGAAAGTCAGATTCTGGTCGAGGCGGATCAATATATTCCCTATCCCCTCGACGAGGTGTCGATTGACTTTGAAGTGGTGGGGCCGTCGGAGCAGAATCCCGGGCAGGTCGAGGTTTTATTAGCGGCGTGCCGCAAGGAGAACGTCGAGATGCGCGAGGATGTGCTGGAAATTGCCGGCCTGCACGCCAAGGTGATCGATGTTGAGGCCTACGCCATGGAGCGCGCCTTTGAGTTGGTGACCACGCAATTGACTGAACTCGGTGATGAGCCAGTCGTCGCGGTTGTGGATGTGGGTGCGACCATGACGACGCTGAGCGTGCTGGCGGAAGGCAAGACAATCTACACCCGTGAGCAGCTATTTGGTGGCAAGCAGCTTACCGACGAGATTCAGCGCCGTTACGGTCTGTCTCAGGAAGAAGCGGGCATGGCAAAAAAGCAGGGGGGCCTGCCCGACGATTATGAGCTTGAGGTGCTGCAGCCTTTTAAGGAGGCCGTGGTTCAGCAGGTGAGTCGTTCCCTTCAGTTCTTCTTCTCGTCCAGCCACTATAACGAGATCGACTGCATCGTCCTGGCGGGCGGCACGGCTTCGATTCCAGGCGTTGCTGACATGGTTCAGGAGCGAACGGGTACGCCGACGCTTGTTGCCAATCCCTTTGCCGAAATGGCGATCAGTTCCAGGGTCAATGCGTCCGCACTCAGTAACGACGCGCCTTCCATGATGATTGCCTGTGGCTTGGCAATGAGGAGTTTCGACTAATGGCCCGCATTAACTTACGGCCATGGCGCGAAGAGCGTCGGGCGGAACGGCAGAAGCAGTTTTTGACGGTTATTGCTGGTGTTGTGTTTTTGTCGGCGGGACTCGGTTTCCTCTGGCATGAGCAGCAGGTCAGCGAGATCGAACAGCAGCATGCGCGCAATAATTTTCTGAAATCGGAAATGGCGCAACTGGA
>CAYXVO010000368.1:0-3562 GCA_964467875.1 uncultured Pseudomonadales bacterium
CGTGCGTTTTCCACCTACGTGGCGCGCTTCCTGGATATCACCAAGTTCTCCGATCAGGCCGAGCAGAAGCAAGAAGCGGAAGCCATGGTTGCGCTGATGACGCCCGTCGCCAAGGCCTTCATGACGGATCGTGGCCTGGACTGCACGATCATGGGGCAGCAGGTCTTCGGTGGTCACGGTTACATCCGTGAATGGGGTCAGGAGCAGTTGGTACGTGACGTACGGATTGCCCAGATCTATGAAGGCACCAATGGTGTACAGGCGCTGGACCTGATGGGTCGTAAAGTGGTTGCCAACGGTGGCAAGTTCTATGAGATCTTTGCCCGTGAGGTCGCCCAGTTCATCGAGGCGAACCAGGACGAGGAAGGCCTGAAGGAATTCCTTGTCCCGCTGTCCGCAGCCGTCGAGCGCCTGTCCGACGTCACCGAGCATGTGCTGGCAGCTGCGGCGAAAAACCCCAGCGAAGTGGGTGCCGCTTCCGTCGATTACCTGGACCTGTTCGGATACACCGCGCTGGCCTACATGTGGGCGAAGATGGCCAAGGTCGCCGCGCCCAAGGTTGAAGCGCAAGGCGCGGGCTTCTATGCCTCCAAACTGGTTACCGCCCGCTTTTACTACAAGCGCTTGTTGCCGAAGACGCTGTCACTGGCGGAAAGCATCAAGGCCGGTGCCGACGAGATGATGGAGCTGCCGGCGGAGCAGTTCTAGGTTTTAGCCTGTTGTTTTGGCCTGTACCGTGGCGCGATTGTGCCACGGTAATTTGAGCCCGGCGTTTGCCGGGCTTTTTTGTTTGTGAGATGAGACCTGTAGGCCGGGAAAGAACGTCTGTGGAGAGTGAGTGTGGCTGCGCTTCAGGACGGTTCAGGCCGTTCCAAAGTGTCGCGGGTCAGGGTAGGTTGGGGCTGGGTGGGCGTTGACCGCTCAGAAGCAGACAGGCGCTGCTCAATAACTGCCAGGGATCACCGCCGGCGCCCTTGACCGCCTGATCCGCGCTGCGCAGCAGGGTGGTGAGTTCCAGCAGGCTGGTGAGGTTGTGACGCCGCAGGGCGGTCCGCAGTGCCGGCACCCGCTTCTTCGGAATGGCCGGATGGTTGAGGATCTGGTCGATGCCCTGGCCCTTTTCCAGTTTGCCGCGCAGGCCATCCAGGCTGCGAGCTTCCCGGGCCAGTGCCCAGATCACCAGAACCGGTTCAACACCTTCGGCCCGCAGACCGTTCAACATGCGCAGGGCGTGGGCCGTATCGCCCTTCAAGCATTCATCGACCAGGTCGAACAGGCTGTAACGCGCGCTGTCCACCACGCAGCGGTTGACTTCGTCCAGGGTGAGCTGGCTCTGGTCACTCAGCACCCTGAGCTTCTCAACTTCCTGATGGGCCGCCAGCAGATTGCCTTCGACCCGTTCGGTCAGTAGTTGCAGGGCATCCGGCGCGATGCTCAGGCCTCGTCGCTGCAGGCGTTGTTCGATCCAGCGCGGAAGTTGGGCGGCCTCCACCGGCCAGATCTGAATGATCACGCCGACGTCATCCAGCGCCTTGGCCCATTTGCTAGACAGTGCTTTCTTGTCGAGGCGCCCGCAACGGATGAGCAGGAGATTGTCCTCGGGCAGCTGGCTGCAAAAGCTCAGTAGAAACTGCACTGCGGGTTCGGTGACCTTGGCGGCAATCTGCAGCTCCATAATCTTGCGCTCGGCAAACAGGGAGGCCGACTGGATGCTCTCGTGAGGGCGCCGCCAGTCCAGATTGTTATCGACCTGGTAAACTTCCCGCTCGGTAAACCCGTTGGCACGAGCCTGGGTCCGGATCTGGTCGCAGGATTCCTGAACCAGAAGTGGCTCGTCGCCGGTGATCAGATATACCGGTGCCAGCTTTTGTTTCAGATGAGTCTCGAGCTGCTCCGGCTTTAGTCTCACTGCCGTGGCTCCGGTGTGGCGTTGGGTTCTGGCGAAACGGTCGGTGCTTGCTCTGGTGAGGCAGTCGGCGGCGCCAGCTCTGGCTCGGGCTCGATTGTCCCGTTGCCCTCTGGATTCGCCAGGCGTTCGGCGGTCAAGGCGCCGAGTCGGTTGAGAATCTGTGAGGCCATCTGCTGGCTGAGGTCACGACGAATCTGCTGTTCTTCGCGACCCTTGCCCAGCACCTGATTCTGATCGTTACGGTAGGACTGCGCGGCGGAGACCTGGGTGAGAGGGAGGATGGGGGAGCCACTCACCTGGGTCAGGGTAAAGCCGGCGATAAGATCCAGCTGAACCTCGCTGGCCACGCCGCGCTCATTGATGCTGAGCGCCCGGCGTTGCGCCGCCACATCGACAATCTCCAGCACGTAGTTGGGGGTCGCGGCATCGCTGTCGATGCCGTTCAGTGCCAGCTGTCGCTCCAGTGCCTGGCAGAAGACTCGTTCCTTGGCCGTTGGGCATTCCAGGCGCATGGATCGCAGTTCTGCCGGCAGTGGAGTCGCGCCGCGCAAATGAAAGCCGCAGGCGCTCAGGCCAATCAGCAGAATCGGTGCAACCCAGATCAGGCGTGACATCTATGTCTCTCCTCCAGTGGATCGTCCGATGGTGGGTCTAGTTGGCGACGATATTGACGAGTTTGCCGCGCACTACAATTACTTTGCGGACCGTCAGTCCTTCGGTAAAGCGCTGCACGTTTTCGTCGTTGAGCGCTAGTTGCTCGATCTGCGCTTGCTCGGCGTTGGTCGCTACATTCAGGCGGGCCCGCACCTTGCCGTTGACCTGCACAACCAGCTCGATCTGGTCGCGCACCATGGCGCTTTCGTCCGCCTTCGGCCAGCTGGCATCCAGAATCGGATCCGTATGTCCCAGTGCCTGCCACAGGGTATGGCTGACATGGGGAACGATGGGTGAGAGCAGCAGCACGGCGCTTTCCAGCGCCTCCTGCAGAACCGCGCGACCCGGCTCGGAGGTATCGTCGAAGCTTGCGACCTGATTCATCAGTTCCATCACCGCCGCAATGGCGGTGTTGAAGATGGTGCGACGGCTGATGTCGTCGCTCACCTTGGTGATGGTCTCATGGGTCTTGCGGCGCAGATCTTTCTGGGCCTGGCTCAGGTTTGCCACATCCAGTTTGGGGGCGGGCCCCAGGGAGGTATGGCCGTACACCTGCTTCCACAAGCGCTTGAGGAAGCGGTGCGCACCTTCCACGCCAGAATCCGACCACTCCAGGGATTGCTCGGGCGGCGCGGCAAACATGGTAAAGAGGCGCAGTACTGATCGATCAGCTCCTGCGGGTCGACGCCGTTGTTCTTGGACTTGGACATCTTCTCCTTGGCACCGGCAATGACTGGCTGGCCGTCGGCCAGCAGGGTCGCGCCAGTGACGCGGCCCTTGTCGTCGCGCTCGATGCTGACGTCCTTGGGGTTGTACCAGGTCTTGTTGCCGGAGGCGTCTTCGCGGTAATAGGTCTCCGCGATCACCATGCCCTGGCACAGCAGGTTCTTGAACGGCTCATCGCTGTTCACCAGGCCCAGGTCACGCATCAGTTTGTGGAAGAAGCGCGAGTAGAGCAGGTGCAGGATCGCGTGTTCAATTCCGCCGATATACTGGTCC
>CAYXVO010000369.1:0-3560 GCA_964467875.1 uncultured Pseudomonadales bacterium
GTCAGGCTTTCAATCACCGTCGGTTTCTGGAATTTACGGCCGATTCCCATGTTGGCGATGGCGGCTTCGTCGTACTGGGTCAGGTCGATGTTATCGCGAAAGATCACCGATCCCTGCTGGGGTTTCACCTTGCCGGTGATCACATCCATCATGGTGGTCTTGCCAGCGCCGTTGGGACCGATGATCGCCCGCATCTCCCCCGGCTGCAGGATCAGCGACAGATGGTTCAGCGCCTTGAAGCCGTCAAAGCTAACTGTGACGCCATCCATGTACAGGATGCTGTTCTGTGCAATGTGCTTGGGTATCGCCATGGTCAGCTCCCCGGAGTCAATGAAGTTGACGAACCTTCCGCCACGCCAGGCTCTGGTTGCGCGGGCTTTTCAGCACGGCGCAACCGTCCCAGCAGGCCCAGCACCCCTTTCGGCAGGAACAGGGTGGTGACCACGAAGAGGCCACCCAGCAGGAACAGCCACAACTCCGGGAAGGCGCCGGTGAAATAGGTCTTGGCGTAATTCACCACCAGCGCACCGATGACCGCGCCATATAGCGTGCCCCGTCCGCCGACGGCCACCCAGACGATCATTTCGATGGAGTTGATCGGCGAGAACTCACCGGGATTGATAATGCCCACCTGGGGTACATACAACGCGCCCGCGATGCCGGCCAAGACCGCCGACACCACAAACACGAAGAGCTTGTAGTACTCCACCCGGTAACCGAGAAAGCGGGTGCGGGATTCCGCGTCCCGCACCGACACCAGGACCCGCCCCAGCTTGGAGCTGACGACAAAGCGGCAGATCAGATAGCCCACCGCCAGCGCGAGCGCGGAGCAGATGAACAGCGCGGCACGCACGCCATCGCTTTGCAGGCTGAAACCAAGAATTTCCTTGAAGTCGGTCAAGCCGTTATTGCCGCCAAAGCCCATATCGTTCTGGAAGAACGCCAGCATCAGGGCGAAGGTCAGCGCCTGGGTAATAATGGAGAAATACACCCCCGTGACCCTGGACCGGAAGGCGAGCCAGCCGAACAGAAACGCCAACACCGCCGGCGCGACCATCACCATCAGCAGCGCAAAGCCAAAGTTGTCGAAGCCGTACCAGTACCAAGGCAACTCCTGCCAGTTCAGAAACACCATGAAATCCGGCAAATCAGGGTTGCCATAGACACCCCGGTCGCCAATCTGGCGCATCAGGTACATGCCCATGGCATAGCCACCCAGGGCGAAAAAGGCGCCGTGACCCAGGCTGAGAATGCCGCAATAGCCCCAGATCAGGTCCACCGCCAGCGCCAGCAGCGCATAACAGAGATACTTACCCATCAGGGTGACGGTATAAGTAGAGACATGCAGTGCCGAGCCCTCCGGCACCGCCAGATTCAGGATCGGCACCAGCAGGGTGACCAGCATCAGCACGCTCAGAAAGACCTGCCCGCCCTTGTCGTTGAACAGCCAGGAGGTGAGCGGGCCGGTTTTCAGGCGGCTGGAATTGAGCGTTGGAGTAGTCATGGTTCAGCCCTCCACGAACCGGCCCTTGAGCGCGAACAAACCGCGCGGGCGTTTCTGGATAAAGAGAATGATGAAGATCAGCACCAGGATCTTGGCCAGCACGGCGCCGCTGAAGGGTTCGATGATCTTGTTGATGATGCCCAGGGACATGGCGGCGACAAAGGTGCCCATGAGATTGCCCACCCCACCGAACACCACCACCATGAAGGAGTCGATGATGTAGGCCTGTCCCAGATTGGGGCCCACATTGGTGAGCTGGCTCAACGCCACCCCGGCGATGCCAGCGATCCCCGAACCCAGACCAAATGTCAGGGCATCGACCCAACCGGTGCGAATCCCCATGGAACTGGCCATGGGCCGGCTTTGGGTCACGGCGCGCATCTGCAAGCCAAAGAAGGTCTTCTTCAGCAACAGCACCAGCAGGCCGAGCACCGCCAGCGCGAACAGGATGATGTACAGACGGTTATAGGTCAGGCTCAGGGCGGCATTGACCTCGAAGGAGCCGGACATCCAGCTGGGCGTCGCCACCGACTGGTTCAGCGGGCTGAAGATGGTGCGCACCGCCTGCTGCAGAATGAGGCTGATGCCGAAGGTGGCTAGCAGGGTTTCCAGGGGTCGCCCGTAGAGGAAGCGGATCACGCCCCGCTCGATCAGAATCCCCACCGCGCCCGTCACCAGAAACGCCACGGGAACCGCCACGAACAGGGAGTAGTCGATGTGGTTTGGCATCAATTGCTGGATCACAAACGTGGTGTAGGCACCCAGCATGATCATCTCGCCGTGGGCCATGTTGATCACGCCCATCACGCCAAAAGTGATGGCCAGCCCCACGGCCGCCAGCAGCAGTACCGCGCCCAGTGCCAGGCCAAAATAGGTGTTCTCGCCGATGCGGTTTAACTGCAGCTTGGTTTCGATGCGCTTTTGAGCCGCCAGGGCCGCGTCGCGCACCTTTTTATCCGGTTCGGCAAAGCCGCCCGCCGGGTCCTGGGCCAGAATCCGGTTCAGTGCAGCCCGTACTGCCGGATGCAGGGATCCGCTCATGGCCTTCACCGCCTGTAAGCGTGTCGCCGAATCCTCGCTCTTCACCCGGATCAGACTGAGCGCCATCTCCATGGCGTCCTTGACCCGGCGCGACTCCTCCTTCGCCAACGCCTGCTCCAACAATGCCGCATTGGCGGGCAGCGGCTTGTTCAGCAGATTGCGGGCCGCGTCAAAGCGCTGTTGCTCCTGCGAGGACATCAATTGCTGCGCCGCGATCAATCCAGTCAGGTCGTTGCGCAAACGGTTGTTGATGGCGATGCGGGACAGATCGGATTTCGCCAGTGCCGCTTCCGGTTCGCCACTTAGAGCGTCGACGAGCGTGGCCCCGTCGATGATGAAGGTGCGCTGACTTTGCTCATGGAAGTAGAGGCTGTTGCTGAGCATTGCCTGCAAAATCGGCAGCACCCGCTCATCGGCCTGGGCGCCGAGATCCGCGACCGCCTGAACCTTCTTACTGAAATTACTGGTTTGCAGCGCCACCGCAAAAGGCGCCAGGGTGGCCGTGGCAGTCGTGGTAGTGGCAGTCGTGATAGTGGCAGCCAAATCCGGCAATACCGACGCATCCGCGTCGATGCTGTTGATGGACGGGTCCGTATCCGCCCGGGACGGAACGCTCAACAGCAGACAGAGGCTGAGTAACAGATACCCAAGCCCGCCGCTGGCCGCCCGCCATTGAATGAGATGCCCGTTTTGCATGTGATATACCCCTTGGCAATGGTGGATCAACTGGCATGACTGTCGGCTTGAATGAGAGGCCGCCTGATTCGTCAGGCGGTTTGAGCCGATCTGATTGTTTGTACTTCTTTGGTGGTAATTCTTCTCACACCGATATAGCGATTAACTCGGGCTAGGGGTGGGGTCGTCTGTCAGGCACCGGACGAGCCGGAACCTCAAAAAGCCTGCCCCTTTGGGGCAGCCCCCCCTCCTAGCCTCCCCCTTGGCAGGGGGAGGGACTAACACCAGTTTCATGGGGTTCTTAGTAGTTCTGGCCCGCGCACTTCTTGGTCAGGGTGTT
>CAYXVO010000370.1:0-3553 GCA_964467875.1 uncultured Pseudomonadales bacterium
CGGCACGTAATGGTTGTCCATGACGTCGAAGTGAACGAAATCGGCACCGGCCGCCAAAACGTTATCGACCTCTTCACCCAGGCGGGCAAAATCGGCGGATAGAATGGAAGGGGCGATTACGGCCTGATTCATGGCTGGCTCCGTCTCTAGTGGCAGGGGTGGTGGCAGGAAATCTGGGCTATTCTATCGAAACTGATCCGGGGAGGGCGAATAATTGTGGGCGCGGTAACAAAGGGGTGGTTGCGGTTGGGGGGCTGTGGCCTGATGTGGGTCGCGTTGGCCGGTGTCGTGCCTGCCCAGGAGACCGAGCCGGAAGCCGAAGCGCCTGTTCAGGCGCCGGTCGAAAATGGGGAGGTGGAAGCCGAACCCAAACCCGCTGCGGATACAGCCCTGCCCCAACACACCCACATCGAGCCTCGCCAGAATATTGCTACAGCCTTGCGCCAACAATTGCCGGAGTCCCAGCAGCGTTGGCTGACGGATTCCCAGGGTGAGTTCCTCGCCCTGTATCAACCCCAGAATCGGGCGCAGCCCATGGGAGCGGTGCTGATCGTCCATGACCTGGGGCAGCACCCGGACTGGCCCCATGTGGTGCGCCCACTGCGCCAGGGGCTGCCAGACCAGGGCTGGCATACGCTGTCGATCATGCTGCCAGAGGCGCCCGGGCTGAGCGTGCCCGATCGGGTCTTGGCGACCCGATCGGCAACTGCCAAGGCTGAGCCTGAGACGACGGACGAACCAGCCGCGCCGGATACGCCAGACACTGCGGAAAATCCCGAGGACGAGCCAAGCGCAGACAATGAGCCCGCCAGCGAGGCCGAGGCTGCGACCATCCAGTTGCAGGGCGCGGCATCTCAGGACAATACGCCTGAACCTGTGCCCTCCTTCGAGGAACAGGTCATGGGGCGTATTGAAGCAGGACTCATGCACCTGCAGGAAAAGGGGCTCGCCAACATCGTGCTGATCGGAGTGGGGGATAGCGCTCGTCTGGTGACCTTGTTCCTGGCGCGCAATCCCGAATACCGGGACCAGAAGGGAATGACCCTGGTGTGGATCGACCCGCGCCTGGAGCCGGCGGAACGGGTCGATTTCCTGCAACTGCTGGGTGATCCGCCCTATCCGCGCATCCTCGACGTGGCCGATACCCTGGTGCCGGAACGCCGCGCCAATGCCAAGGATCGCCTGCGCAGCGCCCGGCGGCTACGGCTGGACAATTACGTGCAGGTCAACCTGCCACTGCGTGGCGGCGACACGGTGCGCCAGGATGCGGCATTGCTGCATCGCCTGCGGGGCTGGCTGGAGGTTAATGCGCCGGGGGAGGCGCGGCGGAATAATCGGGGGCCGGCTGGGCCCTGACCGAGAGAAATGGTTCGGTATCCTTCTCCGGTTAAGTAAGTCATTACATAAAGCCTTATTAAATAACGCAACTGCCTTTGGCATCTGCGCCCCGGAGGTATAGGATCGCCGGTCCCGACTGTTGTCGGCCCAAGCTAGCGATTGCTTCGAGCATCTGCCTTGCAGCGAGGCTGCCTTTCCGCCCCAGCATGTCTTTCAATTGTGTTGTTTGGAAGTCTCTTCATGCCCAGAAAGCTTTTAGGTCTCAGTACATCTCTTTTGGCTCTTCTCACCGCCTGTAGCAGTGGGGGTGGCGGTTCGGATGATGACTACAGTGCCGCTCCGGACGAACTCAGGGAGCTGGTTCGTGCCGTCAACGATGGTATCCAACCCATTTGGAGTCGTTTTCAAACCTCCGAAGGGTCTGAGCCCGTTGCGCAAAACGGCACCCTGCGATTCGATACGACTCAGCCGATTCCGCTCTACTTTGTGTCCGCCGACGGTGCCGAGGCGCCTGCCACGATCACCCAGGCCGTTAGCGAACTGGAATCGCGGTTAGGAGATATCTTCACGGATATCACGCCGGTGCAGGCCGATCTATCGGTCTTCAAGGATCAGGATTCTCAAGGCAACGAGCCGTCAAACATCTGGAGCGAACAAGAAGAGTCGGGTTCCAGTCAGACGAACGGCATAAAGTTTCTCGCGGAGCATGGTCTTGCCTATGGCATCGCCATCGCTGTCGACACCGGCTATTGGCCGGCTGGCGCGGATCCTAGCCAATACTGTGCGAATGCGTCGATAGCACCCTATTCCGGATCTTTATTCATTTATGCAGATCCCCAAACGCATCTGATGTCGGATGACTTCGTTGGTTGGGTCAATATGGGCAACGGTGTCTGCCGTTGGGGCACGGAGATGGTCAAGCATGAGCTCGCGCACATTCTCGGCATGTACATGCATTACTACGCTAACGACATTTTTGGGCTTTGGTCCAATACCGCCATGGATATCCTAGCAACGCTCTACGCCAACCCGGCGGGAACGGATTATGACGAGTTGGTGGTTAGCCAGTAGTCGGGCGTTAGGCTAGCAGACAAGTGCTGGAGCAGTGGCTTGGGCCTTACAGGTGTGGGGCCTGAGCTCATTAGAACTATGCAGCAGGATCCTTAAAGGACGATTACATGCAATAGTGCGCGTCGTGAGTCAGGCACGGTGGTTTCACCAGCGGTCAAGCTGAAGGCCGTGTTGCTTTAGGTATTCGCCGTGTTCGGCTTCATAGTCTCTGATCCACGCTTCGTATTCCGCAACATTCACATCTAACTCGTTGGCCTGTACCCGCAAAATTTCCTCAGCGTTCTCCGCATAATTCATTAACCACACCACGACTTGTCCACCAGGCGCTAAGCCGATGACAAGGGTGTCTTGCGGCTCAAAGAGAGGCTGGCCTTCTATTGGTGGCGCAGGCGTCTGCCGTCTCATCATCTCTCCCAGGTTCGCCGGCAGCTCCACAAGACGACCGTAGAATTTGCGCTCCGCGAAGGAGAACCATCGCACTTGGAAGAAATTTGCGGGGGGAATCTCATATCCTCCTCCACCTTTGCCAGATGGCGTTTTCCAGCAGCAAGATAAGTAACCTATTGGGACGTGGCGGGCACCAGAACTTTCCAAGTCAAAAAACTGGACCCATGCATCATAATGTTGGGGTACGACTACTCGTACACGCCATTCCAGGGGTTCTTGAGTTAGCGACGTGCATCCTTGGGACAAGGAGAAGAGCAACAAATAACCAATCCGGACCCATCTGCTCACCATTTGTTCCTGTGGTTATGGAGATGATTATCGCGAGTGTTGGTTACCAGCCGTCGTACTGGATACCATGTTGTTTAATGTACTCGCCATGCCTGTCTTCGTAGCTCTTTAATCGCACCTGATATTGAGAGATATCTACATCCTCCTCTAAGGCCTGTACACGAATAACTTCCTCCGCATTTTGTGCCTGATTCATGATCCAAATGACGATTTGCCCGCCGGGCGCCACGCCAATGATCAAAGCGTCCTGCTGCTCAAGACGCACATCATTCCCGTGAGTTAATGTTTTACGCCGCATCCGCCTTTCTAGATTCTCGGGTAGTACAACGTGGCGAGAATAAAACTTACGCTCTGCGAAAGAAAACCATCGAATAACTAGGAAGTTGGGCGGGGGGATATCATAGCCTCC